>CAMPCG010000189.1 GCA_946644025.1 uncultured Prevotellaceae bacterium
CCGTACCTACGGCACGGCTGTATGGCTGGCTACCCTTATCTGATGCCTCCGGCATCTTGCAGCGGCTGGAAGATGCCGTAGGTAATGGTGTCCGCCGCTCACCCCTCCCCTCGAATCCCTTGGGAGGGGCCGGGGGGAGGGGCTCTGGAAATAGAAGAGCCGCTCCCTTCCCACGAGGGGGAGGGAGCGGCTGGGTGTTGATTTTCGGTCGGCCCGAAAATGCGTTGGTTTATTCGCCGATGAGGGCTGCACGGCGTGCGCTCTCGGCCATGATGGTGATGATGCTCGATATGTCGGCTACGTCGACGGCACCGTCGTTGTTGACGTCGGCCTTCTCGTAGGCCTCAGTGCCTGACATCTGGCTGATGACAGCCGAGATGTCGGCCACGTCGGTGCTGCCGTCGCCGTTCACATCGCCGTCAAGGGCGGGCTGGGGCTTGTTGCCGAACTCGTAGGGAGCGGTGCCTGCACCTTCCTTGACGTAGAAGTTCTTGGTGCCCTCGGTGTCGATGAGCGTCTCGTACCTGTCCTTGGTCATCCAGACGACGTCCTTGATATAGTAGTCGCAGGCTTCCTTAATCTCGGCCATGTTGAAGGCGATGGACTTCATGCCGTCGGCCTGGGCGGGAATCTTCAGCTCTTTCTCGAAATTCTGCCACACGTCGCCGGCCACGAAGTCGACGTCGCCAATGGCGTCCCAGTGCATGTAGGCACCCGGTTCGCCGTGCAGCTGTGTGGTGGTCTTGGCGTCGATGGAGCTCCTGAACTTGAACTTGATGACGGTCTCTTCGTCCTTGGCCAGTGTGCGGTTGGCAACGATGAAGAACTGGTTGTCCCAGGTTTCGCCAGTGCCGCCCTCTTCTTCTCTACCTGTGCGTTCGTCGTTTTCGAAGGTGTCAGAGAGGTCGTCGCGCTCCTGTCCGTGTACGACGATTTCCGTCGGGTTGGGAATCTCTTCGAGGGGCTCGCGCTCGATGATAGGTTCACCCTCTACCTGCACGCACTTGAACATCATGCCGTCTTCCTCGAGACCAATCATGACCGTCCACACGCCGCGTGCGGGGAGGTTGATCTTGCCATTGCTTCCGGCGGCGATGGGTGTCCATTCGTCGTTGCGTGGATTACCGCTGGTCTTGAGGCAGGCCGACTTGAAGGCCTTGTCGTTGCCGCGCACGGTGGAGATCATAATCTGGTTGACCCACGTGTCTTCCTGGCCCTTTGTGCCGACGGTGGCCACGTAGGCGTCTTCCTCCTCGTTGTAGACCAATTCGGTGGCAGCGCTGAGCTTATATTCGGGATAGCCGTCCTCGATGTCGGCAGCGGCTACGAAGTAGCCCTCGTCGAGCACCATGGTGGAGACGGTGATGTCGTCGAAGTAGAAGTCGAGGTCGCGTTTCCAGTTGTCGTTCTCGCCAGTGACGTTGAAGCAGAGTGAGTGAGCGCCCTCGGCAGCTGAGATGGTCTTCTCGAAGGTAGCCCATTCGGTGCCGAAGTTGAGGTTGCCCACGTTGCCGCCGCCGAGATAGTCGCCGGGATAGTTCTTGTGGTCCTGAGTGGAGACGGTGACGGCCTCGGAAGCCTTGTAGCGGAAGGAAATCTTAACCTGCTCGCCCGACTTCATGGCGCGGGGGAAGTTGATCCAGAACTGGTTCTGCCAGGTGTTGTCGGGCATCTGGTCGCCGGCGGACCATGTTGCCCCCCAGGAGGTTACACCGTCTGTTATGTAGTACATGATGGGCTCTACCTTCTTGGCATGGCACACGAAGACGCCATCCTCGATGAAGGCGGGGTGGGGACGCGGTATGGCCACGTCGCCGGCATCGGCATTGACGTCCTCCATGAGGAAGCCCCACTCCTTAGACCAGGCTACGATGTTCTCCCAGCCTTCGTCGCCGGCTTTCATTTCAGTGTCCCAGGCTTCATCGGCACCGCTGTTGGTGACGATGTTCTCCCACTGGACGGGATTCGTTTCCTCGGCCTCCTCGTGGGTAATCTTGATGTACTTAATCCAGAGGTCACCTTTATAGTTACCACACTGGAATTTGGGGTTTGGATCATCAGTAGCTGATACAGCTTTATACACCTTTTGAACAACCTGCCATTCAGTCGGAATTGGAATTGTAGGTTCTCCATAATCATTCACACCAGCGAAAGCGATAAGCTGCCAGTTACCTGCTTCGGAACCCTTAAGCTCCATTTCGAGAGTATATTCCACATCTACTTCAACACTGATGCCGCCTAAGCCCTGAAGTACAAACTGGCTGTCCCAAGGATTGGCGCCCTCAGGAAGTCCTGGACTTGAGTAATGGAGGCAACCATCCTGGATGTCGAGGACAGCCCCTTCTACTAAGCCTCCCCAGACCCAGTTTACTGCCGTTTGGTCGGCGAAGTTGATTTCCGCATCGACCACTGTTTTGGCCTGTGCTCCCATGAAACATGCCAGGAGAGCAACTAACGTGAATAGTTTTTTCATAATAAAAACAGTTTTGGTTAATAATAAAAGGAAGATATAAAAAAGTTCGTGAGTTCTTGAGTTTAGCAGTGTAACTGCCTTTGCCTCCTCATCTTATTGTCCGCTGAGTGCGTCGCAGAATGCCTTGTAGGTGGCTGTGCGCACCCAGTCGCTCTTGGTGTTGACGGACCATAGTCCCACGGGGTCGCCCGTGTCGGCGAGGTTGCCCTTGCAGATGCCGGCCTGCAGCTCGTTAGGTATCTTCGACATGTATGTCTTGATGGCGTAGGCGTAGTAGTCGGCCAGTCGCTGTCGCTGCTCGGTGGAGATATCCTTTGCCGGCACGCTGCCGCCATTGGCGTTCTGGTACTTGATGTCGAAGTTGGAGATACGTATGAGCTTGCCCGTTGCGGCGAGGTTGTCGAGCAGGTTGTCGAGCGAGGCGCGGTTGGCCTCCTGCTTGGCGGCGTCCTCGCTGTAGGTGAGGTTGACCTTGGCGTTGATGCCGTCAATCTTGGCGCCGTTCTTGTCCCAGACGCCAATCCAGTACATGAGGCTCTTCATGCGCTGGTCGTTCTCCAGGCCCGTCTCGCTGATGAAGAATCGCAGGGCTGCGGGGTCGCCGCCATAGCGCTCGTAGGCCTCGCTGGCGGCCTTAGACACGGTGGGGGCGTAGTTCTCGCTGCCGAAGATGTCCTGCCAGAATATTTGCTTGTTGTTGGCAGAGTGCTTGATGTCGAGCATACCGTTGTCGAGCTCTGCCTTGGCGTCGAGGGGCTCGTCGATGAGGTCGAAGGAGGTGATGCGTCCCTCGTTGATTTTCATCAGTCCGTCGCACCAGGCGTTGATGGCATAATGAATGGTGTCGGTCACCTCCTGCTCGGTCTGCGGGCGGTGGTTGTCGGGGAAGTAGCCTACGTCGACCTTCTGCACGTAGACGGGCGTGGCGCGGGTGTTGTTGATGCGCAGGTAGCCCTCTGTCTCGCCCGGTGTGCTCTGGGCCTCGATGACGAGCTTCTTCCAGTTGCCGCCGCCCTCGATGGAGTAGCTGCCGCCGGTGGGGCCGTCGACCTTGGTGCCTGAGAAGTAGACGGAGAAGGTGGCCTTCTTGTCGGCACGCACCCAGAGGGTGATGGTGTACTTGGCGAGGGAGTCTACGTCGAAGCCCTCGACGACGCGCACGTTGGCCGAGGCTTCTACCTTGAGGGCGCTCATGCCGTCGTACTTGACGATGGAGGCCTTACCCTTCTCGACGGTGCCGTCGAAGGCGCCGACGCTGTAGGTGGTGTAGTCTACCTTCTTGCCCTCGACGTAGTCTACCATGACCTCGATGGGGGCGGTGAGCAGGTTGAGCCATCCGTCGGCCTGGTTGGCGTTGGCGGCGATGGGGCTGCCGAAGACCTTGCCGCCGATGTCCTGCACGTGGTCGAGCAGGTCTTTCATGTCGAGGAAGTTCATCACGCCCTTGGCATTGACGATGGTGCCCGACATGAGGGTGGTGCCGAAGGCGAGGTCGTCGAAGTTGGTGATGGCGGCGGCGTGGGCCAGCTCCTGCTTGTTGAAGTCGGTGACCTTGAGCGTGGCACCGAGCGACATGTTGGGGTACTTGCTGCGGTCGAGATAGCTCTTGACGGGCGCCAGGTCCTTGTAGGGCTCCACGAAGGTGGGGTCGGGCTGGGCGCTGAAGTCGTTGGTCTCGTCATAGTCGGCACAGCCGACGGCAAGGGCGCCCGCTGCCAGCATGAAGAAAGCGTTTCTGAATGTCTTGTTCATATTCTTAGCCTCCTATATTTTCGTTAGCTTCGGTTTTCACGTATTTGGGCGAGAAGAACACCTTCTTGTTCGACTCGCGGGTCTGGATGACGAGGGTGTCGTTGGACGTCACCTGCACGTCGTTCTCAAGAATCCAGGGCACCTCCCTGCCGTTTACCATCTTCGTGCCGATGACGCGGCCCTTCTTGAAGCTTACGGTGTAGGCCAGGCGGAGGATGTCGCGCTGCAGGAGCTGTCCGTTCATGTTGCCCCACTGGTAGTCCTTGTACTCGGGACGTTCGGTTCCCTTGACGATGAACTCGCCCGAGCCTGAGGAGGGTGTCTCCTCGTCGTCGCAGGAGATGGTGCAGTCGTCGCCCTCGAACGAGAGGGTGAGGCTGCACAGCTGTGAGGGACGTGCCGAGCCGTCGGCGTCCTTGCCGATGTTCACGTAGACGGGGAAGATGGCCTGCTTCATGTTCTTGGTGTTGATGCCGCAGACCTCGTCGTTCTGGTTCACGGGGTTGGACGTGTAGCGCTCTCTGTCAGTGTTGATGAGCGTGGTGTCCTTGCGTATGACGATGGTGGTCTTCTCGCCCTCAAGGATGTTGTCCAGTCCGCGGCGTATGTACTTGCCCTGCCAGGGGTTCATGTACTTCACGCAGTAGAGCACGTAGTCCTTGGCCAGGATTTCCCAGTCCTCGGTGTTGGTGCGTGCGGGGTTGAGGCCCTCGCGCGGCGTGCCGGTGAGGATGTGGTCTATGCCCGTGGCCTTCGTCATGAGGAGGGGTATGACGTAGGTGTTCTGGGCGGCCTTCTCGTCGTTGAAGAAGGCGTCGGTGAACTGCACCTCCACGTAGCCGCGGGCGTCGCCGTTGTAGGGGATGGAGCTGGCCGCGAGCCGGTAGTAGTCGGTGGGCAGAGGCAGCACGGGGTTGGAAGCGTTTCCGCCTTCGTCGGTGAAGTAGAGGTTGTCGCAGAGGGTGGGGTCGACGACGAAGTCTACCACGGCATTGCGTCCGCCGTAGGCCCCGCCCATCGTCGACCATATACGGCACTTGTGCTCGTTGTCGAGCGTGTTGTCGTAGATGTCGTTGCCCAGCACGAGCGAGCGCACCGGGAACTGATAGGCGAAGTAGGCCGTGGTGCCTCCTTCATAGTCAGGGAACTCCTTGTCGGCATTGTAGCACGACGTGTAGGCGAGCGAGAGGGCTCCCAAGGCTGCTCCGTAAAAATATTGCTTCAGTTTCATAATCGTTCGGTTCACTTATCACTTATCATTTATCATTTATCACTTATCACTTATCACTTATCACTTCTCACTTCTCACTTCTCACTTACTTCCATCCTCTGTTCTGCTGGAGGTTGCTCCACTTGAGGACTTCGCCCTTGGGAATGGGGCCGTAGCACTGGTATTCACTGTCGAAGGCGCGGTCCTCGACTTCGATGACGGTGTACTTGAGCGGGCTGTCTTCCTTTGTGGGGTCGACCTTCTCCACCTTCATTCCCTTGACAGGCTCGTTGAGGGGCATCAGCCAGCGGCGGAGGTCCCAGAAGCGCTTGTTCTCGAAGCAGAGCTCCAGTCGGCGCTCGTTGCGGATGAGCGAGGTCATCTTCTCCTTGTCGGCCTTGCACTCCTCCAGGTAGGCGTCGCCTTCGGGAAGGTCGTTGCCGGCGGCGTCCTTGCACAGTCCGGCACGTTGGCGGATGGCCTTGATGACGTCGTAGGCCGTAAATCCTACTCCCGTCGGGTCGGCGTCGGGGCCCCAGGCGTCGTTGGCGGCCTCGGCGTAGGCCAGGAAC
>CAMPCG010000190.1 GCA_946644025.1 uncultured Prevotellaceae bacterium
TTCGAGGGCCTTGCCGTCGATGCCGAGGGTGCGGCGCACGAGGGCGAAGAGTTCGAGAATGGCCGTCTTACCCGTGCCGCCAGATGCCAGATCCTCGCGACGGGTGCCGTTGTCAGTGATGTGGATGAACTGCTGGCGGTTGGCCGAGCGGTGGCGCACCAGTGCCGAGCCGATGGCATGGAGCATGGCGATGAAGTACATGTCCTGCATCTGTCGCTCGGTCTTGGTGAGCTCCCGCGTCTGCTCTTTTTCCCAGAAGATGCGGCACGTATTATACAGGAAGCGGAAGTGCAGCGGCATTTCCTCAAATGGCCTGTCCATCACGAGACGGTAGCGCCAGAGCTGCTGCCAATGGTCCCAGCGCATGTTCTCCTGCTTGATCTCCTCCTCCACCTTCGCCGCGCTGAGTATCGCCTCGTGCTTGGCCAGTTCGGAGGGGTAGAACGGCGCTTCCTCCACGTGCCACAGACGGTCGGTGATGGTGAAGTCGCCGTCGAGGATGGCGTCCTGGTTGGTCCACTGCTTCATCTGTGAGTATGGCACGAGGCTGATATCATCCTTCGTCACACGGACGGCGGTATTATGGAAGAAGAAGTGGTCGAAGTCCTCGCCGAAACTTTTCTCGTCGAAGTCCATGGTTTCTATGCTCTCCATGATGCCCTGCTCCAGTTTGGCGCCGTAGATGGCACGCGAGAGGGCACCCTTCTTGTCGTTGAACTCGGAGTGTGCACGGAGCCAATCTGCCATGATGTCGCGGATTTGGGGCAGCAGTTTGTTGGCGCCTTTCTGCCCAACGAACAGTTCGCTGTAGGTGTGGTCGTTGCCTAAGAGGAAGAAGCGGCTGAACGACTCATCGCCCGACTGCATCACGCGGCGCACGATGCCACGGGCACGGAGGAACACGGGGGTGTTGCGCAGGTCGAACTTATAGCGGGCACGGCTGCTGCCGTCCTGCTCCTTGCGCTCGCTCTCCCACTGCCAGAACTTGCAGGTCGGTGTGTCGAACATGGCGTTGTCGAACCACTCCGTCGCATCGTCGTGCTGCAGCTCGGCGGGCATCAGCCGCTCCACCTCGGCGAAGTGCTGGATGAAGTCGGTGGCGTCCTTCAGGGGCTTTGCCGCCTTGGTTTCAGATTTCTGGCTTCTTTTGAAAATTGAAACCATGTTCAGTTCCTTCGGCAGCCGGAGCCAATGCACGGCGGGGTTGCTCAGGGCGATGGCCTGGCTGGCCTTCAGTCCTGTCTCGTCCTCGTCGTAAAGGACGTACAGTCCTCCTTCTACGCAGACGTTCTGGAGCTTGCGCAGCAGGGCACGCAGCCAGCGGTTGGGGCGCATGGTGCCACCCTTGCCGTCGAAGCCCGCCATCTCGGAGTTGAGCCAGACGACGTGGGCGTTGCTATGGCTATAGACGGCTATCGCATCCCTCGGCCCGGAGCAGAGCACGATCCTGCCGAAGCGGATCTGTTTCGTCTTCTTCTCCTTATCTTCAATCTCCACGTAGGGATGGCGCTTGTCCTGTTCGGGAATCACACCGTCCTTCAGAAAGTCCTCCAGGTCGGCGTCGGCATACCACTGGCGGCCTACGTCCACGCTCTCGTCCAAGTCCTTCCATGCCCACTTATACCCATAGACATTCCTCGGCTCGTATTTTTTCGTACCGAACGGATAGCAGAACATGAAGATAGGATAACTGGGAATGTTCTTAAAGATATTTACATAGAAACCGCCGTCCTGTTGGTTCTCCTTGCGAGTGATGACGCGGGCTACGGGCTGCACGTGGAACAGCCGTTCCACTTCCGCACCCCATTCCGCCACGGTCTTCTTCTCCGCATCCTTCGGGTTGCCGTAGAAGCCAGCGCCTAAAGAGCAGCGGTAGAGCGGTTCGCCCGTGTCGGGGTTGAAGTCGGTTATCTGGTCGCCTATCTTGATTTCGGCGGGGGCAGTGCCGCTCCGAGGCCCTGCCGAAGCATTTTTTTCGGTCGCTGCCCCGCCGTTGTTTCTTATATCGTCCTTATTGGCTTTGTGGGTTGACATCTCCACCTTCAGCCCCAAAGCCTTCAGCCCCTCCACGGTCCACTCGCCGCGCTCCAATAGCGGTTCGTCGCCCGTCCAGTCGGCGTATTGTAGTTCGGTCTTGCGGAACTCCGTCCACCCTACCCTGCTCATGCGCAGGTTGCGCTGCCACTTGCGGCCCTCCTCGTCGGTTTCATCCTCCAGGTTCACGTCGCAGCGCGTGGCCAGTTCGGCCATCACCTTCGGCAGCTCGCCAGCAGGGATGGCTCCCGCAGGATAGCCCATCAGCCTCGCCGCGAGCTGTATAGCTCCGTAGCCCGTAGCCCCGCAGGGATAGCACTTGAACATCGGTGCCGTCGCCCCGTCGCGGGCTTTCTTCTCCACCCGCAGCGAGGGGTCGTGGTCGTCGTGCCAGGGACATAGATAGTAGGCCACGTCGCCTTTCGCGTTTTGCCGCTGCATCGTGTGCCCCCAGCCCGTCATTACTTCCACGAGGGAAATCTGGTCTAATATGTTGCGATTATTCTCATTCACGATTTGTTAGTAGCTTTATTCATTCAGGACAGAATCTCTTTCTTCTGGGTCAGCTGCAGCTCGCCCTTCAGCGTGTCCACCTCTGTCATATACTGATTGATGGCGGCATCCTTGTCCTTGATGCGCTCGCGCAGGTTCTCCACGAGCTGCTGCAGCGAGGCCAGTTGCCTCTTGTTTGCCGCCCATTTCTCCAGCACAGTATAATATAGTTCGTTCATACCGCGAACGTCCTCGCCGGCCTGCTCAAGCCTCGCCGCCAAGTCGTCGCGCTCCGCCTGATATGGGTTGTTGCCCATCAGGGCTGAAAGAAGATTCTTGAAGTATCGCCTCATACCGTCGCCTCCTACTTAATTCGAGTTATACATACAGCCGGTACGTCGGGATCCGTGCGCACCTCAAACCTCTTGTTCTCCAGCTTCATGTCGTGGACTTGTACCTTAACCGACGTTATCTTATTCTTGTCGGTCAAAATAAAGATACGCGACCTCCTGACACGCATGTTTCTTAACTCTTCTTTGCTTACGGTTTCCTGCATAGGTTTCTAAAAATCTCTTAATTTTAGGCATGAATAACTTGAAAACGAGGGAAAAGCCTTACCTTTGCAAATGTTCTGAGTTCGCAAGGCGGCGCACGGCTTCCTTCTGAAAGGCGCTTCATCGCGTCTGCAGGCTTTCCTTATACCCCCGTCGGAGAGTTAATTAACTAACTCAGTCGGTGTGCAAAGGTAGAAACAAAATACGAAAAACGTGCGGCTTTTGCGTGTTATTATGATATTTTAACGTATTAACATAAGTGCGTATGAATAAAAGAAACGACAACTTTGCCCGCGCCCTTGCCTATCTGAAAGAGCATGGCGACATCAAATCACAGAAGGAACTGGCTCAGCGCATGGGCGTTAGCGAGGACACTATTTCGCGCATCCTTCAGGGAGCCCGCGTATCGGAAAGTAGTATCACCAAACTTCACGCCGCCACTAATGGCCTGTTCAACCTGCAGTGGCTACACGGCCAGAGCGACGTGATGCTCTCAGCCGAAGTCATAGCCGCACAGCACGCATCCCCCACTCCGACCGACGTAATGATTGCCGCCATCGTGTCCGCCAAGGACGATACCATCGCCTCGCTGAAGCGCGAACTCGCTGCAAAGGATGAAACTATCGCCGCCAAGGACAGCATCATCAGTACGAAGGACACACTGATCGACGCCCTCCAACGGCAAATCGAGAACCTGCGTCTGCAAGCCGCAGCAGATAAGGGGTTCGAGACTGGCCATTCCCACTCGGCATCTGCTGAACACCAAGGTATGGCGGCATACGAAGGCAAGTAGTCTTGCTGCCCTTGCTTTTCGCTATATATATATATATAATGTGCGTAAAAAAAACATGCGCACATCACCCGTCCATTATATAGCGCCTTCCGCTATATCCATTACCCCCAATGCCAACCAGTCACCTCGCGACCTTGCGGTACACGTCGCAAGGGGTGCGAAGATCAAGGTCTGCTACCAGCCGATAGCAGACCTCGGCTATAATGATGCGAACTACAAGGAGTGGACACTCCGTGGGCGTAACCGCCGACTGGCGCAATCGGGCGTGCCCTATACAATCTATGCCCGCCTGAACAAGACCGACCAGACCGACGGCTACCTTGTGTTTGCGCAGAAGGTACACGACGAGGAGACCGACGAGTGGAGCGACCCCTATATACTGTCACCGAACACCAGCGCCACCAGCGCCGTCAGGCTCGAAGGCGCCGACGGTGGGAAATACCTCTGGGGTGCGATACCAGAGAAGCAGACCGCCAACGGGCGTTCCGGCTACTGGTGGATCAGGCTCGGCAGCGTGTCGGCTCCCAACGACGAAGGGCTGTGTACCGTCGATCTCGACACCGGCATACTCGGTACCGACCAGTACAACATGGAGTGGTACCTCGATCCCGACAAGATGCCGCAGCGCCCCGTGAGGGTCATCTATGTGGAGCGCGGCGACTGGACCGGGGAGCCGACGGTTATATACACGGGCGACACCGGGGCGATGGCACCGGACGGCACGCTCGACACCAGCGTCGCAGATGCGCTCGGGTGGACGGGCTTCGATGTGCTCAGCTTCACCAGCGGACAGGAAATCAGCGAGCCCTATCACTGCCGCCGTTTGACCCGCAACCGCTGGCTGACCCACCGCCTGGCCGAATACAACGCCGGCTACACCGACGCAGAGCTATACGAGAAACTGACCACGCCGTCGCGCGGATGGGAAGAGGAAAACTGGCTGGAGGTAAGCCGCGTGTGGCATGAGGGGAGACTGTGGGAGTGTCAGGTGGAGGGTACGACCGACGAGCCGAGCGATGACAGCGCGGGGTGGCGGATGCTGCTGCAGAGCGGACGTGACGGCAGTGGCGTGGAGTTCATATACTACCTTGGCACCACCGATCACGCGACAGGTCAGACCCCTGCCCCGTCAACTCCCGCCAGCAGCGGCAACGGCAAGGTGGACGGCAAGGTGACTCCCTACAGCCCGGACATCGACGACTGGGTACCAGACGGCTGGACCGACAACCCGCAGGGTATCGACTACGACCACCAGATAGAGTGGGTGTCGCAGCGCACAAGCCATCCCGTCAGCACCGGGACTGTGGAGACGGCACACGAGTGGAGCGGATTCAGCGAGCCGCAGGTGTGGTCGAAGTGGGGACTGAACGGTATGGATGGCGATGGCGTTGAGTATGTCTACATGCGCACCACCAAGAACGTAGCCCCGAAGATCAGCACCTCGCAGACGGGCTACGACAAGGACGAGTTCCTGCCGGCAATCTCCAACCAGACGGACTGCGGGGCGGAGTCGGCAACCTGTACGGACGACCCCAAGGGTGTCAGCGCAGCCTACCCCTTCGAGTGGGTGGCCAAGCGAACCAAGGGAGCGCCGAACGCACAGACCGGCAAGCGCTCATGGGAGATGTACCCGGCGGGCGACATGCAGCTCTGGGCTAACTTCGCCGAGAGCATCACGAAGAAGAGCGAGTCGTACCGCTATGCGACGAACAACACCGGCACGCGGCCTGCGGCATCATCGTCCGACTGGAAGACCACAAAGCCTGCGCTGCAGAAGGGCTACTGGCTCTTCACCGAGATTACGATCACCTGGAGCGACAACTCGACTACAGTGCTCTACACCGACGAAAGAAACCCGAACGACGGCGTGGCCGGTCAGGACATCATCGTCGATGGCTCGACCGAGATGAAGTACTACGTGGGCGACTCGAACACGTCGCACCCTGCCGAGTCGAGCTCCGACTGGAAAGACCTCTCTCAGGTCACGCAGACGCAGGGCAAGTGGCTCTGGTCGAAGGCCACCACCTACTACCGCAAGGCTTCGTCAGCAGCGGGCAGCAAGGATGCCGGCCATTCGGTGAACTACAACGTGAGCTA
>CAMPCG010000191.1 GCA_946644025.1 uncultured Prevotellaceae bacterium
CCGCCATGGACGAGCTGCGACAGCAGGGACACAAGGTGGCACTGGCACAGTTCAAGTACCTGAACCCCCTGCCCAAGAACACCGCCGACGTGCTCTCGCGCTACAAGAAGGTCGTGGTGGCCGAACAGAACATGGGTCAGCTGGCAGCCTACCTGCGCATGAAAGTGGACCACTTCACGCCCTACCAGTTCAACCAGGTGAAGGGACAGCCCTTCGTGGTAGAAGAACTCACAAATTATTTCAAAGCGATAGTTTCCTAAAAAGATTATAATAACAATGAGCACATATACAGCACAAGACTTTAAGAAAGGGCAGCCGCGCTGGTGTCCTGGATGCGGCGACCACTTCTTCCTGGCATCGCTCCACAAGGCACTGGCCGAGATTGGCGTGGCACCCAAGGACATCGCCGTCATCAGCGGAATAGGCTGCAGCAGCCGTCTGCCGCACTACATGGCCACCTACGGCATGAACACTATCCACGGCCGCGCGGCCGCCATCGCCACGGGAGCGAAGGTAGCCAACCCCAACCTCACCGTGTGGCAGGTGAGCGGCGACGGCGACGGACTGGCCATCGGAGGCAACCACTTCATACACGCCAACCGACGCAACATCGACCTGAACATGATTCTGCTCAACAACCGCATCTACGGTCTCACCAAGGGCCAGTACTCGCCCACCTCGCCCCGAGGATTCGTCTCGAAATCGAGTCCCTACGGCACCGTCGAGGATCCCTTCCGCCCGGCAGAGCTCTGCTTCGGCGCCCGCGGACACTTCTTCGCACGCTGCGTGGCCACCGACGCCAAGGGCACCGTGGAGGTGCTGCAGGCTGCCTATAGGCACAAGGGAGCATCGGTGACCGAGGTGCTGCAGAACTGCGTCATCTTCAACGACCACTGCCACGACATTGTCTACAACAACGAGGGACGCAAGAAGAACGCCATCTACGTGCGCCACGGAGAGAAGCTCACGTTCGGCGAGAACAATGAGTACGGACTGGTGCAGCAGGGATTCGGCCTGAAGGTGGTCACCATCGGGCAGGACGGCTACACCCTCGACGACGTGCTCACACACGATGCCCACTGCGAGGACAACACCCTGCAGCTGAAGCTCGCCATGATGACGCCCGAGGACGGATTCCCCATAGCACTCGGAGTCATACGCGACGTAGACGCCCCCACGTACAACGACGCCGTACACCAGCAGATAGCGGAAGTCTCCAGCCAGAAGAAATACCACAACTTCGCCGAACTGCTCGAGACCAACGACACCTGGGAGGTAAAATAAAAGAGGAAAAGTTGAAAAGTTGAAATATAATTGCTGCGCCAGACAGCCTTTCAACTTTTCAACTTTTCATCTTTCAATAGCTTTTCATTATTTTTAATTTCTCAATCCTTGGCCGTTTCGTTCTTTTTGCGTACATTTGCACCCGAAATGCAAATTCTGCGCTAAAGCAACATGACAGAAACGCTCTTAGTAAGCATCCTCCTCTTAGCCATAGCAATGGCCTGCCTTTGTGTGAAGCTCATCTTCAGGCCGGGCAGCCATTTCTCGTCTATGCACATACACGACTCCAAGGCCATGCAGGAGAGGGGCATACACTGCGTCATGGACCAGGACAGGGAAGAGCGGGGGAAAACATTAAAAAGATAAAAACACCCCCACGACACCCGACACCCAATATTCTTTCAACTTTTAAACTTTTCAACTTTTAAGCTTTTATGAACATTCTACGCGCAATGACGCTTGTGGCCGCCGCCACACTGATTACCTCGTGCAACAACCAGGCTCCTAAGATGGACGACCAGCCCGTGGCCGCAGAAGACAGCGGTATGACTCAGGGCATGAACATCGCCTTCATCGAGATTGATACGCTCACCTCGCAATATGAGTTTGCCAAGCAGACCACACTCGAGCTGGAGAAGAAGAGCACCAACGCCCGCAACACCATCCAGGCCAAGACGCAGCAGCTGGAGAAAAACGTCGCCGCCTTCCAGCAGAAGCTGCAGAGCAACGCCTTCACCAGCCGTGAGCAGGCAGAAAGCGCACAGGCAGCACTGCAGCGCGAGCAGAACAACCTCGTAGCCCTCCAGCAGCGCCTCGAGGCCGAGCTGGCCAACGAGCAGCAGAAATTCCTCGAAGCCTTCCAGGACAGCCTCGACCACTTCCTCGGCGACTATAACGCCGACAAGAAGTACGACCTCATCCTCAACAAGGGCGCCATACTCCACGCCAGCAAGCGCTTCGACATCACCGAGGAGGTCGTCAACGGCATGAACCGCCGCTACAAGAAGGACTCCGCCGCAAAGCCCGACACCACGAAGACGAAGTAAGCGGCCCCTTCACCGCGTGTCGTAATATCGTTATATCGCCACCTCGTTATATCGTTATATCGTAATATCGTTATATCGCCACCTCGTTACCTCGTTACCTCGTAATTGGGCGTTGGGCGTTTTAACCTTTTACTTTTAAAGTATTCAAGAGTGACGCTGATTATAGTCCTGATGCTCCTGCTGAGCTACCTGCTCATTGCCACCGGCCACCTGACGGGGGTGAACAAGGCCGCCATAGCCATGTTCCTCGCCGCCATAGGATGGGTCGTGTACATCTGCTGGGGACAGGACTTCGTCAACATGCTCCACCCCGGCCAGTATGCCGAGTTTCTCGCCGGACGCGAGCCCACCACCGAGACAGTCAAGGAGTTTATCTACGACAGCGTCTTCCTCAAGTACGTGGGCAAGGCCGCAGCCATCGTCATGTACCTGCTCGCCACGATGTCCATCATCGAGATACTCAACAATAACGGCTGCTTCGACTTCGTCAGCGAATGGATTCGCACACGCAACCCCAACCGCCTTCTGTGGACCATCACACTGGCCACGTTCATCCTCTCCGCCAATCTTGACAACCTCACGACGACCATCGTCATGCTCGTCATCATGCACCAGATTGTCAAGAGCCGGCCGCAGCGTATGCTCATCGGGTCCGCCATCGTCCTGGCAGCCGTCTGCGGAGGATGCTTCACCGTCATCGGCGACCCCACCGGACTGCTGCTCTGGGCCAACGGAGCCGTCACCGCCACCCGTTTCTCCGCCTATCTCGCCCTGCCGGCACTCGCAGCCTGGGTAGTGCCCACACTGCTCATCAGCCGCCAGCTGCCCCCGCGCATCGACATCGAGTGGCAGATGGCCCCCTACCGTGGCGACGACACCCGCCTCAACCGCTGGCAGCGCATACTCATGCTCGTCGTCGCAATCGGCGGACTGTGGTTCGTCCCCACCTTCCTCAGCATCACCCGCCTGCCAGCGTTCCTTGGAGCACTGTGCGTGCTCTCCGTGCTGTGGGTCGTCAACGAAGCCTTCAACCGCAAGCTCGACAATGCCGACCAGATGTCGCAGCGGCGCATCCCGCGCGTCATCCAGTACCAGGCCATCCAGCAGATGCTCTTCGTCATGGGTGTCATGCTCGGCATAGGCGTCGTCACCGAGACTGGCGTGCTCACCGAAGTGGCCGACTGGATTGACAAGACCATCGACTCGCTGTGGGTCGTAGGCATTGTCAGCGGACTGCTCAGTTCGGCCGTAGACTCGTTTATGATTGCCGTCAGCGACATCTCCCTCTACGACGTGTGGAACGCTGGCGACTATGCCCGCGACGGTGCCTACTGGAAAGTCATCGCCTATTGTACCGCAATAGGCGGCTGCCTGCTCTCCATCGGCAACATCAGCGGCGTTGCGCTGATGAAGATGGAGCACATCCACCTGGGCTGGTACGTGAAGAACATCACGCCCAAGGTGTTAGCGGGATTCGCCATCGGTCTGGCTATTCTCTACGCCGAGACTGTCTTTTTCTAAGTTTTTCTGGGAGACCACCGCCGAGTCGGGCGCCAATGCGTGTCCGGCGCTGTCGGCATGTACCGCCGTGGTGTCGGGTCGGTGGTAGACGCCGTTCGTCTGGGTGAGGAAGCGGTTGTAGTTGCGGTAGGTGTAGGAGGAGTACGCCTTGAAGATGTTGTTGGCAAAGAGTATGTCGGTAATGGCGTTGTCGCGTACATATTCCACCATGTTCTTCGTGAAGTAGCGCGAGTCGATGACGTGAATCTCCTCGAAGGAGTAGAAGAGGAACCCAGGCAGCGCGTTTCCGAAGCTGTCCTTGAGGATGATGAGGCGCCGCCCGTTCTTTGTCGCCGTGACCACCTTCGTCAGCTTCGTGTCGCCGCCCATGAAGGTGCAGTAGGCCCCGGCGTTCCCGTCTCTGTAATGGAAGAAGAATCGGCTCTTGTAGGGCCGTCCCACGCCTACGACGCGGTAGCTCTCGTCGATGGCGTAGTTGATGTAGGTGGTCTCGTAGCTCACCTCCGTAGGCACGTAGTAGACGAAGTCCTCGGGGGCGTTCTTGATGGCGATGTCCTGCGAATAGCCATACATACTGCCCACGTAGCCGTGTACCACGCGCTGCTCGTAGCCGTCGGCCAGTTCTCGGAAGGGCACCTGGGCCACCTCGGCAAACTTACGGGCGGCATAGTAGGCCCCGAGCGGCGCCCAGTGGTGGTCGGTGCGCAGGTAGATGTCCTCGGCGGCGTGCTCCTGCAGGGTGTAGTAGACATCGACCATCTTGACCCCGGGCGAGAGGTGGGCAATGACATTGTCGATGGTGGGTCTCTGCGGATTGCTTCGCTTGCGGGCTTTCTCGGGGCAGTAGAACTCCACACTTGTGGGGATGACCATGCAGTAGACGTTCACGTCGGGAAAGGTGTCCTTGTAGAGGTTGGCCGACCGTGCATAGCCCACGCAGCCACGTCCACTGCCGCCGTAGGCCATCAGTGCCCGCACGTTGGCGCCCTGGCCCACGATGAGGATGCCGTTGTTGGCAATCTTGGCGTTCTCCTCGAGCGTGAGCTCATGGGGCAGCTCGGCCTCCTCGTCCAACTCCTCAACGTCGTCGGTCTCTACTTCCTCATCGGGCTTGCTGGCCGAGGCGTGAAACGTCACGTTGTCCTCGCCCAGGTCGAGGTGCTCCAGGTCTTTCACCATCATGCTGAACTGCATGAAGCGGTCGCGGAAGGGCTCGCTGTCGCTATACCACGAGGACACCTGGCTGGTGAACGACCCGTCGGCAAGGCCCTCGGGCGTGAACTGCGGGAAGGTGGCCAGCTCGCGTTTCTCCAGTTCGGAGAACCACGGGCGCGGAAAGGTGTTGAACACGACGGCCAGCAATGTGAACGCCAGGCCTATGGCGACGATATACAGTTTCTGCATTTCCTTTTCAGATTTTGGAACCTCTTACTTTCATCCGCCCACACTTATTTGAGGTATTGCTGCAGCTTCTTACTGGTGGCCGGAGCATGGGCCAGGAGTAGGCTGTTGACGAAGAGCACGTCGGTAATCTGGTGCTCGCGGGCATAGCGAATGACGTTCTGCGTGAAGTAGCGGCAGTCCACGACATGAATCTCTTGGAACGAGCCGAAGAGGAACGACGCCAGCGCATTGCCAAAGCTGTCTTTGAGCAGGAGCAGCCGTCGTCCGTTCTGCGTGGAGGTGGTGACGGTCGTGGTGTTGAGGTCGCCGCCCATGAAGGTGCTGTAGGCCATCGGGCTACCGTCGTCGTAGTGGCGGAAGAAGTCGCAGTCCTCTCGCGGCAGGGCCTTGATGGCCTTGTGGCGGCCGCGCCCCACGGAGGTGTAGCGCACACAGCTGGATTGGTAGTCCACCGTGCGCGGACGGTAATAGACGAAGTCCTCGGGCACACGGCCCACGCTCTCGTCGCGGGAGAATTTTGCCATCGTGCCCACGAAATTGCGCACCACACAGCTGTCGTAGTCGCTGAGCGGCAGGAACGCCACGCCGGCCTCGCGGGCAAAGGCCTCGGCAGCATAGTAGGCCCCCAGCGGAGCCCAGTGGTGGTCGGTGCGCAGGTAGATGTCCTCGTCGGTGTGCTG
>CAMPCG010000192.1 GCA_946644025.1 uncultured Prevotellaceae bacterium
GCCACCTCGGTGCCGTCGCGCAGGATGAGCGTGGGGTTGATCCAGTCGCCGTGGTCGTAGTTGTAGTTGTCGCCGCCATCGTCGACTACCAGCACCAGCGTCTTCTCGCCCTCCGGCCATTTTATGTCGACATCTACGGCATGACCGTCGGTGGTATAGGCCACCACCTCCGACTTGTACAGTGCCTTCTGTCCCACCACCCAGCGGGTGTTGTCGCGCTGGAAGAGGGCCAGGTAGCGGTTGCCGGTTTCGGGGTCGCGGCTGGTCCATACGACGTGGCCCAAGTCTTCATCGTTCTCCACCTGGTGGGCATCGACGGCATATTTGTGCATGCGGTGATACTCCTCGTTGTTCATCAACGAGAGGGTGAAGGCATCGTTGCGGGTCATCTCGCCGCCGAAGAACAGGGGCGAGTGGCAGATGCCCCAGAGCGACATCATCGTGAGCTGCTCGTTCTGGGTGAGGTTAGTCCAGCGTCCGGCCTGTGCGTTGGTATATCCGGCATCGCCTATGGTCATGGCTATCTGTCCCAGGGGCAGCATGTCGCAGTCGGCATAATTGCCGGGGCGAGTGACGCTCTCCCAGGCATGGGCCTCGTTGAAGACGGCGTCGACGGCACTCCAGTTGTCCCAGAGGTCGTCCATCATGCGCCACATGTTGGCATTCTCTAAGCAGTCGCCGGCATACTGATACTGCGTCTTGCCGGGCGAGATCGAGAGCACCATCGGGCGGCCCGTCTGGTCGATGGCACGGCGGATCATCTTTATCTCGTCGGTATAGAACGGCCGCGAGAGGTCGTCAATCTTCAGGAAGTCGACGCCCCACTCGGCATAGAGGTCCATGATGGAGTTGTAGTACATCTGGCCGGCCTCGGTGTTTTGCACGGTGAGGTTATCCTTCAGCCATGTGCAGGCCGGTGTGGTGTTTGCATACACCTGGCTCCAGGGGGTCTGCTCGCTGCCTTTGAGCTTGTAGCTGCTACCCACCACCGACTTAGGCACGCCGCGCATGAGGTGTATGCCGAACTTCAGGCCCATCTGGTGAATCTTGTCGGCCAGCGCCTTGAAGCCTTTGTTCACGCCATCGACCATGACCGAGGGGAAGCGGGTGGGCGAGGGCAGGTAGCGACCATACTCGTCGAGCACATAGTCTTGCGTGCCGCGCTGGTTGTAGTTGCCGCCGCCGAGTGAGGGGTGGTTGCAATACCAGCGTATGTCCACCACGACATACTCCCATCCGTGGCGCACGAGGTCGTTGTCTACAAGGTACTGGGCGTTCTGCATCACCTCTTTCTCGGTGACCGAGCTGTAGTAGCAGTCCCAAGAGTTCCATCCCATGGGCGGTGTCATTGCCCAGGTGCGGAAAGTAGCCACGTCGGCCTGTCCGTCAGCATTGTCGGCTACGGCCCTCATGCTTGTTGCCGCCATGAAGCAGGCAGCCATCAGCGTCAGGCTCAGGTGTTTCATTTCATAAAGTCTCTTCTTCATCATACTTTAAGTTTTTAGTTTCAAATCGGGTGCAAAGGTAAGCATTTTTTTGTAATATCAATTATTTTATGATGAACATTTTGCCGTCCTTGATGTAGATACCCTTTTTCGGAACGGAGTGGATACGGCGTCCCTGTAGGTCATAGAGAATACTCTTGGTTGGATATCGGTCTTCTGCTATCTTACCGATGCCGTCAATGGTGTTGCCCCTGTAGGTCAGCTTGAAGTTGTCCCATACGAGCCATGTGGTGTTGGCGCTGGGTTCGCGTATGCCGAAGGTGAGCGTTCCGCCGACGACGTCGATGTCAATGCCGAGCAGTGCGTAGCTGGCACTGGCGGCCATGCGGTCGCGCTGGGCGTCGAAGTTGCTGCCGGCGCAGCTCTGGCTCACGGTAGCCGTCAGGGTGGCATCGCCCGACGTGGCGTAGACATAGCCCGTGTTCTGGCCCTCGCCGTTGACCATCTGGCAGGTCAGCGTGTACTGTCCGTCGGGCAGTCCGCTCAGGGTCTGAGTGTAGTGGAAGTTGGTGGAGTGCCACACCTCGACGGCGCCGTTGTAGCGCTGGTTGCCCCACGAGCCCGAGATGGCCCATCCGTAGCCGTTGCCCGTGAACTGGGGGTTGGCAATGAGCGGCGTGGCGTCGGCCTCGCCGGTCTCTGGCGAGACGTTGGTGGTGAGGTAGTCATAGTTGAAGACTTTCTTCTCGATGGCGAAGATTTGCAGCCGGCTGATGTCGTTGCCCGTCTTGTTGCAGCCAATCTCCTCGCCGTCGCGGTAGCCGTTGGCGGGGGTCCACAGACCGAGCCAGTTGCCGGGATAGCGGCCGTTCTCGACCGTCCACGAGCCGTCGCTGTAGGTGAGCAGCAGGCGTGTCCACTCGCAGGCCAGCGGCTGGTCGTGGGTGCGCAGCTGGTCGGGGCGGTCCCACTCGGTCTGCAGCAGCAGTCCGTCGTAGTCCACGTTGCGCAGGCAGAAGGCATCGCCGTAAGGCTCGATGGTGAAGAGCTTCATCAGGTCGTCGACGGGGTCGGCAGG
Organism: uncultured Prevotellaceae bacterium; assembly: GCA_946644025.1. The sequence goes on from CAMPCG010000192.1 coordinate 2,524, forward strand.
CGTCTGGAAGAAGAGGGCCTTGTTGCCGTTCTTCGGAGCATTGGCAAGACCGATGAGCAGGTCGGCCTGGTCGCTGGCCAGCACGAAGTAGTGGTCGGCGGCCAGCGAGGTAAGCTCTTCGGCCGAGGCCACGAGCTTGTAGCCCTTGTCGGCGGTTAGCAGGTCGTAGTAGCCGTAGTCGGTGGCCTTGATGTATACGTGGTAGGTGTATTCCTTGCCCTTGAAGGTGGCGGTGACGGTCATGTCGCCGTCTACGCTGTCGATGATGTAGTCCGTTCCCTGAGCGCCGCCGGTCCACGTCACATCGCTGGCCGAGGCCGAGGCCGGTATGACGAGGCGCAGCGTCACCGTCGCTCCTTTCAGCACCTGCACCTCGCTGGTCTCGCTCTCGGCGGTGCCCACGCTGATGTACTGCAGGGCGTCGACGACGTTCAGACGGAAGGCGGCCTCGCTGACGGCTCCGCTCTGGTTGGCATACTGGCAGTTATAGGTGCGGCTGGTGGTCAGGGCGGGGACGGTGATGGCGTTGGTCGTCTGGCCGTTGTCCCACAGGTAGTCGTTGGTCCAGCCCGTGGTGGGGTTTACGGTCATGGTGACGCTGCTGCCGCTGAGCACGGTGTATTCGCCCTGAGCGTCGGCCTCGGTCTCGGCACCGTCGATGGTTACGGCGGTGGTTATCACGTCGGCGGGAGCATCGCCGCTGACGGCAATGGCGAAGGCCTGCTGGCTCTGCTGGCCGTTGGCTGCGGTGTAGGTCACGCGGTAGATGTAGCTGTGGTCGGCCTTGACGGTCAGCTGGCGGGTGGTCTCGCCCGTCTCCCACTGCCAGCGGCCGGTGTCCACGGTGCCCTCGGGCAGCTGGGGGATGAGCGTGATGTCGGCACCGTCGGCGGCGATGGCCTTCGACGGACAGGCATCGTACTTATACTTCAGTCCGCCCAGGTTGGTCTGGTTCTTGTAGGTCACATCTTTATATATAATGTCGCCTGAGAGTGGCGTGATGGCCTCGTCGGCAGTGACGGCGGGTCGCCAGCTGGTGAGTGTCGAGAAGCCTACGTGGTCAAAGCCGCCGCTGTTCTGGCTGTAGTTGCCGCCTCCGCCGTCGGGGCAGACGGCCTGGCTGGCCTTCTCGGCATACTGCAGCTTGACGCCGCGCAGACCCTCGTAGTAGCCGATGGCGCGGTCCCAGTAGGGCCGGAACTCGCCCTTGCCGCCCTCGTTGGGGGCTGTGTGCAGCCATCCGGAGCCTAAGTAGCCACGGCAGTCGGAGTAGTTGTAGTTCTTCCAAGGCAGCGATGATGCGGCGACATCTCCGAAGTTGAGCGCTGCGACGTGCTCCAGTCCCGCAGCGATGCGGTCGTCCATGTAGGCGTAGAGGTCGTCGCCCTGCGTCAGCCCCACCTGGCAGATGTCGAGGGCCAGGCCCAGCGCCATGAGTGCATGGCCCTGGTCGCGTCCGCTCTCCTGCATCTGTCCCAGGTAGCCGAGGGGACCGCGCTCGTCGGCGATGACGATGGGCACCAGGTTACCGATGAACTCGTTGCAGCCATCGTCCACAATCTGGTCGAGATTGCTGCGGTCGGCCTTGAACGTGCCCTGGTGGTCGTACTTGTAGAACGAGGCTCCCTGGTTGTACGTATGTACGTCGTCGCAGAGGATGCCGATGGACATCACGCAGAGGGCGTTGCACAGGCCCCAGTTGGACCAGTAGTGGCCGGGGCGTTCGCCCATGTTGGGGTAGCGCCAGTTGGCCCACGTGTCGTGGCGGCGGCGCAGGAAGTCGATGGCAGGGTTGTAGAACACACGGATAATCCATCGGCGGAATTCGTCGAAGTCCTCGCGGCTCCAGCCTTCGTAGTCACGCATCAGCTCGGCGGCGTTGGCCATCTCGTAGCCGTAGATGCCAGCTGCGAGCGAGATGTTGGTGTCGCCGCCCAGGCCGTTACATTCACGTGCCCACTGCATCAGGATACGCACGGCGGCGTCGGCATTGGCCTTGGTGCCGCCAATCTTCCAGCGCAGCGCGTTCTGATAGGCCATGGCAGCACCGCGGGCACAGTTCATATAGTTCTGACCCGAGCCACCGCCGCGAACCACCGTCGGCGTGGGCCACGTGGCCACTGTGGACTGAGAGTATTCGTTGGCGCAGAGAATGTTCCATGCTCGCTTGATGCGCTCGTCGCCAGCGGCCAACAGGGCCTTGGCGCGGTCAATGTCCTGCTGCGAGACGATGCCTCCGGGGTGTACGAAGCCGTGGGCATCGGTCGGTGCAAACACCTGCTTGGGCTGGTAGCCACTGGTGGCCTTGGCGGCGGCCATCAGTCGTGTGAGCTCGGCCACATACTGGTCGAGGAGAGCCTTCGAGGCGCGGGCAGCCGCCAGCTCCTCTTCGGCCACGGTCAGCAGGTCGGTCAACTCGGCCACGGCGTTGGGGGCGTAGGCCGACACGTCGCCGTCGGCAAAGGCACGGCACTCGGCGACCGTCTGCTGCAGCGCCGTAGCGTCGCCCGGCGTGCCGTAGCGATACTCACGCTCCAGCTCGGTGGCGACGGTGGCCAGTGTGCGCACCTTGGCATCGTCGACGGCCTCGTCGTAGATGCGGAAGTCGGCCACCATCGTCTTCTTCAGATAGCTGTCGCCGCTGAACGGTGCCCGGCCTATCCAGCAATAGGCGGGATTGGTGGTGAAGGTGTTCTTCAGTACGGGCATGTTGCTGGCCTGTGTCATACGGCGACCGTCAAGGAACAGCTCGCCCTTGCTGCCGCTCTGGCGGTAGAGCACGTGAATCCACCGACCCTTGGTCGAGGCGGTTCCCAACTCCATGCCCACCTCGCTGCCCCAGCCAGCCGGCGACGTGGCCAGGCGCTGGGCGTTGAGCCGGTAAGCGTTGTAAAATCCTACGGTCTCGGTGTTGGCAGCCGTCTGCGAGAAGGCCCAGAGGAAATAGCCGTTGCCCGAAAGGGAGGCATCGGCCGACACACAGTAGCAGGCCGAGACGGTGAAGTCCTCCAGTTGGCGAACCACCTTGCCGGTCTCGACGGTCATGTTCAGGTAGCCGGTGGAGTTGCCCAGGTCGAGCACGTGGCGCGAACCCAGCTCCACCACCTTAGCGGCACCCATCGTCTTGGCCGTCACGCCCGAAATATTGTCCGTAACGCTCGTGCCAGATACATTCTCGAAGTCGAAGTGCAACTTCAGGTGCTCTTCACTCTGTGCCGAGACGGAACCCGTCAGGGTCATCACCATCGTCAGCATGGTCAGCAATCTCTTTTTCATGTTTTGTCGTTTTGGCTTTTAGAATTTGTTTTTTGGGTTCTACAAGAATTAGTGTGGATAACCTCGGATGAGACGCACTATTCATGCTTG
>CAMPCG010000193.1 GCA_946644025.1 uncultured Prevotellaceae bacterium
AGTGCGATAGCACAAAAAATCTTTTTCATAATCGCTGTTAGTTTAATGAGGGGTTACACTGTTTTCGTTATTTATTTATGAAAAGGCCTTGGCCTGTCATCGTGCGTCTTGCTTTTTTCTTGTGACAGGCCAAAGGCCTAAAGGTTTATTGTTGGTCGTCGCGGTCAAGGGTGACGGTCTGTCCGTCGCTCATCTGTGTGGGCTCCGGCAGGTCGCTGGCCTGAGCCTCTTCGGGCAAATCCTCCTCATCGTCCTCGCGGGGCACGACGCAGATGTTAGCAATCTTGTCGTTGCGTTTCTGGAGTTCGATGAGCTTGACGCCCTGAGTGGCACGTCCCTGAATCTTGATGCTCTCGAGGTGCAGGCGGATGGTGACGCCGGACTTGTTGATGATCATCAGGTCATCGTCGTTGGTGACGCTCTTGATGGCCATGAGCTGCCCGGTCTTCTCGGTGACTTCCAGGGTCTTGACGCCCTTGCCGCCGCGATTGGTGATGCGGTAGTCCTCTACTTCCGAGCGCTTGCCGTAGCCTTTCTCGCTGACCACGAGGATGGTCTCTTCCTCGGGCTTATCGATTACGACCATACCCACGACCTCGTTGCCTTCGCCCTCGAGGGTGATGCCTCGCACACCGGTGCTGTTGCGACCCATGGAGCGAACGGCGCTCTCGTTGAAGCGCACGGCACGACCCATCTTGGAGGCGATGACGACTTCGTTCTCGCCATTGGTGAGTGCCACGTCCACGACGCGGTCACCCTCGTTGATATTGATGGCGATGACGCCATTGGTGCGTGGACGGCTGTAGTAGGCCAGGCTGGTCTTCTTGATGGTTCCTTCTTTGGTGCAGAAGAGTACGTAGTGGCTCTCGTTGAACTCGCGGTCGGAGAGTTTCTTGATATAGAGGCAGGCATTGAGGGTGTCGCCAGGCTCGATGTTGAGCATGTTCTGGATGGCGCGGCCCTTCGAAGCCTTGTTGCCCTCGGGGATGTCATAGACCTTCAGCCAGTAGCAACGTCCCTTCTGGGTGAAGAAGAGCATGGTGTTGTGCATCGTGGCGCGATAGATGTACTCGATGAAGTCGGCATCGCGCGTGGAAGAACCCTTGGAACCTACGCCACCGCGCCCCTGGGCACGGAACTCGGCCAGCGGAGTGCGCTTGATGTAGCCCATGTGACTGATGGTAATAACGACCTCATCGTCAGCGTAGAAGTCCTCGGGGTTAAATTCTTCGCTCGAATAGACGATCTCGCTGCGGCGCGGGTCGCCGAACTTCTCTTTCACTTCGAGCAGCTCGTCCTTGATGACCTTCCAGCAAAGGGTGTCGTCGGTCAGTATCTGGTTGTAGTACTCGATCTTCTTCATGAGCTCATCGTACTCGGCATGGAGCTTTTCCTGCTGCAGACCTGTAAGCTGCGAGAGGCGCATATCGACGATGGCCTTGGACTGGATCTCGTCGAGCGAGAAGCGCTCTTCAAGTCGCTTGCGAGCCTCTTCGGGGGTTTTGCTCGACTTGATGATCTGCACGACTTCGTCGATGTTATCACTGGCGATGATGAGTCCCTGGAGGATGTGGGCGCGCTCCTCGGCCTTACGCTTGTCGTACTCCGTGCGGCGGATGACGACATCGTGACGGTGGTCGACGAAGCACTTGATCATGTCACGCAGGGTCATCAGCTTGGGACGTCCGTTCACCAGGGCGATGCTGTTGACCGAGAAGCTGGTCTGCAGCTGCGTCATCTTGTAGAGCTTGTTGAGCACCACGTTTGCGTTAAAGTCACGCTTGACGTCGATGACGATGCGCATACCCTCGCGGTCGCTCTCGTCGTTGGCGTTGGAAATGCCCTCGATCTTGTGCTCATTCACCAAGTCGGCGATGTCCTTGATGAGTTCTGCCTTGTTGACGCCGTAGGGTATTTCGCTGACGACAATCTTGTCGTGCTGTTCACCCGGCTCAATCTCAGCCCGAGCGCGCATGACGATGCGTCCTCTTCCGGTCTCGTAGGCGTCGCGCACACCCTGCATACCATAAATGAAGGCACCCGTGGGGAAGTCAGGAGCGGGGATGTACTGCATCAGTCCTGCCACATCGATGTCGGGGTTGTCGATGTAGGCTATGCAGCCGTCGATACACTCACCGAGGTTGTGGGTGGGGATGTTCGTGGCCATACCCACAGCAATACCTGTGGCGCCGTTGACAAGCAGGTTGGGGAACAAGGTGGGGAGCACGCTGGGTTCCTTCTCCTTGCCGTCGAAGTTGTCCACCATGTCCACCGTCTCTTTCTCCAAGTCCTGCATCATGGCTTCTCCGGCGGCGCTGAGGCGTGCCTCGGTGTAACGCATGGCAGCCGGTGAGTCACCATCCACGGAGCCGAAGTTGCCCTGGCCATCGACGAGCGTGTAGCGCATGTTCCAGTCCTGCGCCAGGCGCACCATGGCGAAGTACACGGAGCTGTCGCCGTGGGGGTGGTAGTGACCGAGCACGTTACCCACCGTGCGGGCGCATTTGCGATAGTCACGGTCGTGGGTGTTGCCATCTACGCGCATACCATAAAGAATACGGCGATGTACGGGTTTGAAGCCGTCGCGAGCATCGGGCAGCGCACGGGCAACGATAACGGACATCGAGTAGTCGAGAAACGAACTTCGCATCTCGCGCTCAATGTCCACTTTGATAATTCTGTCTTCTGAGTCTTGCATTCTTTATCACGGCCAAGGCCGCTATTATTTATTGTTTAATGGTTATTTGTCCGGGTCGGCGGAGCTACAGACATGTGTCTGACTTTGTCAATTCTTTTCCTCGGCAGGATTTCCTCAAACGCTCTCAGAGCGAACAAAAGAAGCCTTTTTGAGCATTTGTGTGTCTTTTCGTCTTAAAAAGCGTACAAAATTACGGCTTTTCCGCGACCCGACCAAATCTTTGGGCGAAAAAGTAGTTAAAAACGGACTTTTTTACGTAACTTTGCAGCCGAAAACACAAAAAACATTTCTATGCTATCATTTGTACTCAGTGTGATTGCCCTTTTCGTGGGTTATATGATTTACAGCCGTGTGGCCGAGCGCGTGTTCGGTCCCGACGATCGCGAGACACCTGCCATCCGCAAGGCAGACAAAGTAGATTATGTTGTGCTGCCCTCGTGGCGTATCTTCATGATTCAGTTCCTGAACATTGCCGGTACGGGTCCTATCTTCGGCGCCATCATGGGGATGTGGTTCGGTCCTGCGGCCTATCTGTGGATTGTGTTTGGATGCATCTTCGGCGGTGCCGTCCACGACTACATCAGCGGTATGCTCTCCCTGCGTCACGACGGCTGTGGACTGGCAGAACTTACCGGCTACTACCTGGGCGGCACAGCGCGCAAGGGTCTCATCCTCTTCACGATGATGATGATGGTGCTGGTGGGCGCGTTCTTCGTTTACTGTCCGGCCATCATCCTCAGCGGTATCTGGGGCGACAAGATGATGTGGGTCATCATCGTCTTCCTCTACTACGTAGCCACGACGATGATGCCCGTGGACAAGGTCATCGGCAAGATCTATCCCGCCTTTGCGCTGTCGATGTTGTTCATGGTCATCGCCATCGGTGCCGTGCTGCTCTGGAAACAACCCGTGCTGCCGGAGGTGTGGGACGGGTTGGGCAACTGGGGTGCTGAGCGCCTGGGCCTGAAGCAGCACCTCTTCCCGGGACTCTTCGTCACCATCGCCTGCGGAGCCGTCAGTGGTTTCCACGCCACTCAGTCGCCGATGATGGCGCGCTGCATGAAGAGCGAGCGGCAGGGACGTCCCATCTTCTATGGAGCAATGGTGACGGAAGGGCTAGTGGCACTCGTCTGGGCCTCCATCTCCAGCTATTTCTTCTTTGCTGAAGGATGGCGCGAGGTCTGTTCACCCGAACTCGTTCAGCAGTTCACCACTGGTGCCGACGGACTGGTGCGCAACGCCGACGGACGTACACTGATTCAGTTCTTCGATGCTCCCACGGTGGTCACCACCATCTGTTCTTCGTGGTTAGGCATCGCAGGTAGCATTTTGGCTTTGTTAGGTGTCGTGGCAGCTCCTATCACCACGGGCGGCAGTTCCTTCCGCACGGCACGCCTGATTCTTGCCGAGTCGTTCGGGCTGAACCAAACGAGCAAGCAATCGCGTCTGCTGCTGAGCCTGCCCGTGTTCGCAGTGGGCATTGCCCTGCTGGCGTGGCAGATTGGCAATCCCAGTGGCTTCGGAACGGTGTGGCAGTACGTGGCCTGGGGCACACAGCTGATGGCTGCCGTGACCTTGTGGGTCTGCACGGTGTATCTCGCGCGCGAACATAAATTATATTATATCACGCTGCTGCCGGCTCTCTTCATGACCATGGTCGTCTGTGACTTCTTCTTCGTCTCGCCGACCATCCTTTCGCTGCCGGAAGTTCCGTCGATTATCCTTGCAGCAGTCATCACACTCGCCTGCCTGATTCGTTTCGTCTGGTGGAAAAAAGCCACTCTACGGAGAAGCGGCGAAGAATGACCGGAGAGACCTTTATTCTTCGAACCGCTTGCCCCAGAGTTGAACCATTCGCTGTTTCAACTTGTCCTCGGCTGGGTTGGGCTGAGCGTGCCAGAAGCGCTGACTGATGCCGTCGGGCAGAAACTGCTGCTCCACAAAATGGCCGGCATAATCGTGTGCGTACTTGTAGCCGCTGCCGTAGCCTAATTCTTCCATGAGGCTGGTGGGAGCGTTGCGCAGATGTAGCGGAACTGGCTGGTTGCCGGTCTGGCGTACAAAGGAAAGCGCTTCGTTGATAGCCATATACGCAGAATTACTCTTGGGTGAAGTGGCCAGATAGATGGTGGCTTCGGCTAGGGGAATACGCCCCTCGGGCCAACCAATTTTCTGCACGGTGTCGAAGGCGGCATTGGCCAGCAGCAGGGCGTTGGGGTTAGCAAGCCCTATGTCTTCCGAGGCAGAAATGACCAACCTGCGGGCGATGAAAGCAGGGTCCTCGCCTCCTTCAATCATACGGGCGAGCCAGTAAATAGCCCCGTCAGGGTCGCTGCCACGAATACTCTTGATGAAAGCGCTGATGATGTCGTAGTGCATCTCGCCATCCTTGTCGTAGGCCAGGGGATTCTGCTGCAGGCGTTCGCTGACGAGTTGGTCGGTGATGACGACCTCTGCCGCATCGTCCGAGCCCGTGTCGGTGATGAGTTCCAGGATATTAAGCAACTTGCGTGCATCGCCACCACTGTAGCGCAGCAAGGCATCGGTCTCGCGTACCTCTATCTTTTTCTCCTTGAGGATCAGATCTTCGTGGATAGCGCGGTCCACGAGGGTGAGCAGGTCGTCCCTACCCAACGATTTCAGGACATAGACCGCACAGCGCGAGAGCAGCGGACGGATGACCTCAAAGCTGGGATTCTCCGTCGTGGCTCCGATCAGCGTCACCACGCCCTGCTCCACGGCACCCAGCAACGAGTCCTGCTGAGACTTGCTGAAGCGGTGGATTTCATCGATGAACAAGATTGGTGCCGTCTGCGAGAAGAAGCGCCCTCCTCGGGCACGGTCTATCACCTCACGGACATCCTTCACTCCACTGGTGACGGCAGAGAGGGTGTAAAACGGAGTCTCCAGCGTGTGGGCGATGATCTGAGCCAACGTGGTCTTCCCCACCCCCGGAGGTCCCCAGAGGATGAAGCTGGAGACGCGGCCAGATTCTATCATACGGCGCAACACGGCATTGGGCCCCACAAGGTGCTGCTGACCGATATAGCCATCCAGTGTCTGGGGACGCATCCGTTCTGCAAGAGGTTTCATAAGCGAAGGGGATTATGGAGCGATAGACGGGACTCGAACCCGCGACCCTCGGCTTGGGAAGCCAATGCTCTACCAACT
>CAMPCG010000194.1 GCA_946644025.1 uncultured Prevotellaceae bacterium
ACTGAGCGATGACGCTTTCAGCGTCATTTGCGGATAATTGCGGATAATCATATTATACATATATCCAAGATGTGTATAAAGGGTAGTTTGCCGGTGTGGGGACAGAACCGTGCCAGCCCCTACTGAGAAAGCAGTCAAAGGGGAGGGGTGAGCGGCAGACACGCTTTATTAATTTATAGTGCGTACGCTCTATAATAATGTATAGGCGGAGGGCAGGAAAGATTAAATTGATGTAGTGCCGATGCTTTTTTGATTTCAGTCAAAAATAAGGGCTGTTCCCGCACACAGTGGGTAAAATCCTTGGTCGGAATAAAAAACCGCCGTACCTTTGCACCGTCAAAAGGAACAAAAGCCTGGCGACAAGGATAACAAAACACAATTTAATTAAAGTAGGATGCAGACCTGGTTAAAGGTAAAAAGATTGTAAAAAGGATAAACACAAAGAACACACACGACAAGGTCTGCTCCGAGTAAAGAAAAGAAAGGAAAAAGAAAATGAAAAAGATTGTTTTGATGGTAGTAGCCATGATGACCATGACCATGAGCTTCGCTGAAAACGAGAACACGAAGGCTGTGAAGGGTATTGAGGCCTACGACATGACGGTCAATATGAGAAAGCTGGCCGTTACGCTGGGTCTGACCTTCGACCAGATGGAAGCCGTGAAGGACATTCACCACCAGTTCTCGCAGGAAATGATGATGGCCGCAACAGCTGAGAGCGACGAGCGTGAGGCTCTGGTAGACCAGGCTGTTAAGAAGGATGCACGCTATATGCACTACGTGCTGAACGACAAGCAGTACAAGACTTACCTCATGCTGCTTAACGTCACGCTCCAGAACCGTGGCCTCAAATAGGGAAAGTTCTTATAGCCAATAGGTTAGGGGATGCTTCTTCGAGTGAAGGAGCATCCCCGTTTTCTTCTTGCCCACCCCTGCTTATGGAGCGTGGTGTGGGTTAAAGGGAGTTAAAGGCTATGCGTATTCCTATGAAAAGTATTACCTTTGCACCATGACTATAGAACTCAATGAGGTGACCCTTCCCGGCTCTGAGCAGGCATTGTCGCTGCTGGCCGACGAGGGTCAGCTGACGTGTATCACTGGCGGCAGTGGCGAGCGTCGCACCCGCTGCCTCTATATGCTGATGGGCTTCGAGGCCCCCTCGGGCGGCTGCGTTAGCGTCGACGGCGAGCCGCTTGCCGGCGGCTGCATCAACCATCTGCGCAAGCACATCGCCTTCGTGCCGGCCAGCCTCGACACCGTTGGGCAGCTTGTGCCCTACGAGCCTCCCACCATTCAGGACGTGCTCGCCCTGCGCTCCAACCGCGGCCTTGCTATCAGCGAGGCCGACGTTGAAGAGGAGTGCCGGCGTGCGGCGGGAATAGCCAATCCCCTCCAACAGCCGGCGTCTGGCAGGCAGGATTCGCTCCGTCGGCAGAAAGTCTTGTTGCTGGCTGTGGCGGTGCTGCGCCGCAAGCCCGTGCTGCTGGTCGACAGCCCTCTGGCCTCGACAGCCACCTACCTGCAGCAGCAGGCCCGCCAAGAGGGTAGGACGGTCATCGTGGCCACCGACGATGCCGCCGTCGTCAGGCTGGCCGACAATGTTGTAAGCCTGATATAACTACTTGTGAACTAATATTCTACACTATATGACATCAAGCATTGATTTTTGTTCATTATACGCCATCCCCGAACTACTTGACCTCCCCATCGTTTCGCAGACATTGACCGTCGACGAGCTGCGCAGCAGTGCGTCGCTGCGCAGCGTGGCCCGTTGGTCGTCGGCTCCGTTCGTGGCCTTGCTGACGAAGCCCGTCGAGATGATTCTCGGCGAGTGTGCCCTCGACCGCATGGCCCAGGCCGCCGCCGACACGGGGGCCGCCATGGTCTATGCCGACCGCTGGACCTCAGCGAAGGGTGAGCTGAAGAAACATCCCGTCGTCGACTACCAGTTGGGCAGCGTGCGCGACGACTTCGACTTCGGCCCCCTGCTGCTCGTTCGGGGCAGTCTGCTCCGCCAGTGGGCCGACGAGGCTGAGGCGTCGTCGTATGCCTACGCCGGCCTCTACGACCTGCGCCTGTGGCTGAGCCGCCACGGCCGGCTGCTGCACCTCGACGAGCTGCTCTATACCGAGGCCGAGACCGACCTGCGCGCGTCGGGCGAGAAGCAGTTCGACTACGTCAACCCCGCCAACCGCGAGGTGCAGGTAGAGATGGAGCAGGCCGCCACTGCCCACCTCCAGGCCATCGGCGCACTTGTGGACATCGGCGAATACACCGAGGTGGACTTCACCGAGCAGGACTTCCCCGTCGAGGCCACAGTCGTCATACCCGTCTACAACCGCGAGTCGACCATTGCCGATGCCGTAGGCAGTGCCCTCTCGCAGAAGACCTCGTTCCCGTTCAACGTCATTGTCGTGGACAATCACTCCACCGACGGCACGGGCATGGTGCTGAGCGAGGAGCTGAAGCATTGTGAAGACGGGAAGCTGATAGTCCTTACCCCCGAGCGCACCGACCTTGGCATAGGCGGATGCTGGAACCTGGCCGTCGACGACCCCCGCTGCGGACGTTTCGCCGTGCAGCTGGACAGCGACGACCTCTACTCCTCGCCCCAGACGCTGCAGCGCATTGTCGATGCCTTCTACAGTCAGCGGGCAGCCATGGTGGTGGGCTCCTACCGTATATGCGACTTCCACCTCCAGACCTTGCCGCCGGGACTTATAGCCCACCGGGAGTGGACCGACGACAACGGGCCTAATAACGCGCTGCGCATTAACGGATTAGGTGCTCCGCGTGCTTTCTTTACTCCATTGCTGCGCGAGTTCCGTTTGCCCAATACCAGCTATGGCGAGGACTATGCCATGGGGCTGCGCTTCTCGCGCCAGTACCGCGTCGGGCGCATCTACGACGAGCTGTACCTCTGCCGCCGCTGGGGTGGCAACAGCGACTCCAACCTGAGTCAGGAACGCCTCAATGCCAACAACCACTACAAAGACCAGCTGCGCACCATCGAGATACTGGCCCGCCAGGCCTTGCACGAGGCACACGGTGGCAGTGGCCCGTCGTCTCCCCTGGACCGCTTCTTCGACCGTCAGATGCGGCTCTGGCCCGACACCCTGCGCCGCTACCACGACCTGTCGGGCGTTGAGACCCGCACGCTGTCGGCCAGCACCGACGACGGCCCTGCCGAAGCAGAACCGGCACCAAACATGCCCCTCGCGGTGCAGCACAACCCCGCCCGCATACGCTCCACCGGCGCTTCCATCAGCCGCGAAGCCCTCAGCAAGCGCCCATGCTTCCTCTGCCGGAAGAACCGCCCCGAGGAGCAGCTCACGTCGCATATCGTCATTCACAGCTCGCAGCTGCATAACTACGCCCTCTATCCCACGAACTACGAGCTGCTCGTCAATCCTTACCCCATCCTTCCCCGCCACTTCACCATCGTAGCCGGTAGCCACACGTCGCAGCGCATACTGCCCATGCTGCCGCTGATGATGCACATGCTCGACAAGTATGCCGACCTGACGCTGTTCTACAACGGTCCGCTGTGTGGAGCCTCGGCCCCTGACCATGCCCATCTGCAGGCCGGCACCAGCGGCATCCTTCCCCTGCAGCGCGAGTGGCCGCGACTGGCAGCACACCTCACGCCCCTTTCGCTGGGTGACGCTGGCGGCGACGCAGCGACGGACTCGAAGGCCGACGATGCACTGATGGCCACCATCGACGACTATCCCTGCACCGCTGTGCTGATACGTGCCACCAAGGCCAGCGACTGTCTGCAGCTCTTCCGTCGGCTCTACGACGTGCTGCCTGTCCCCGACGGACAGGCAGAGCCGATGATGAACATCGTGGCCTGGCGCAACGGCAGCGACCGCCTGATGGTGGTCTTCCCCCGTGCCAAGCATAGGCCCGACTGCTACTATCAGACCGGTGACGACCAGCTGCTCGTCAGCCCCGGCGCCCTCGACATGGCGGGACTGATCATCACGCCCCGCCGCGAGGACTTCGAACGGCTTACGCAGGAGCGGGCCGTCGGCATCCTGCGTGAGTGCAGCCTCAGCTCCATTCCCGCCGTCCAGCCTGCCAAGAAAGCCGCTCACACCTTGCCCTGCGAGCCCAGCGTCAGCGTAGGAATCCTCACAGCCGACCATCTGGACTTCCACCTCAACGGCACTTACCAGGCCAAGGGCGAGACCATCTGCGGACCGCAGACCGTAGAGCTGTCAGGGGGCAGTCTGCTATGGCGTGGGCAGCAATATCAGGAACTGTGCTTCACGCCGGTGCTCTCACCCGCCACCGCTCACCCCTTGCCCCTCGACAGTTCGCAGAGGCCCGAGTCGTTCACCCTTCAGGATGTCACGATTGGCAAAGGATTCCACTGGGAACAGCAACAGCAGCAAACGTTCCTGGGCACGCTGCGCCTGATGGTGGACGGAGACAAGGTGTTGGCCATCAATGAATTGCCCGTGGAAGACTATCTGGAAAGCGTCATTTCCAGCGAGATGAGTGCCGACTCGCACCCTGAGCTGCTGAAGGCTCACGCCGTCATCTCCCGTTCGTGGGTGCTCTACCAGAAGCAACTCAGGAGCAGGAACCGACAGGCGCAGGCCGGGAAACCCTCCATCATCCGCAAGGACGGCGAACTGCTACGCTGGTACGACCGTGAGGAGCACACGCTCTTTGATGTGTGTGCCGACGACCACTGCCAGCGATACCAGGGCATCGGGGGAAGTGAGGGAGTGATGAGTGAGGGAGTGATGAGTGAGGAAGTGATGAGTGATAAGCTGGCGGCTGCCGTCAATGCCACCCGCGGCGAGGTGCTCACCTACGGCGGCGAGCTTTGCGATGCACGCTTCTCCAAGTGCTGCGGAGGTCAGACCGAGGAGTTCCAGTACTGCTGGGACGACACGCCCCGGCCCTATCTGCGAAGCGTTGCCGACCCCTTCTGCAATACCAGCGACGAGCGCGTGCTGAGGCAGGTGCTGCGCGACTACGACCAGCAGACCATCCCTTCGTTCTACCGCTGGACGGTGGAGTACACGCAGGAAGAGCTCTCGGAACTCGTGGCGCGGAAAACACAGCTGGACCTGGGAACCATTACCGACCTCGTCCCCCTCTCGCGCGGCAAGAGCGGACGCATCTGGCGCCTGCAACTCGTAGGCACCAAGGGCAGTTTCGTCATAGGAAAGGAATTGGAGATAAGGCGGGCCCTGAGTGAGACCCACCTGCTCAGCTCGGCCTTTGACGTGGAGGTCGTCGACTGTTCAACCTCGGCCGAAGGACATTCGGAAAGTGCTGACGCTGTCTCAGGCGTCGTCTTCCGCCTCCATGGCCGGGGGTGGGGACACGGCGTAGGACTGTGCCAGATAGGTGCCGCGATGATGGCCGAGAAGGGCTATTCCTACCGCGACATCCTTCAGCACTACTATCCGGGAGCCGAGATTACTTCTCTAATTCAAAAACGGGGATAAACGACTTGTCGACGGCGGTGGTCACGGTCTGGCCTCCCTCGTAGGTCTTACCCGTGCGGCGGTCGCGCCAGTGCCCTTCGGTCTTGGGCAGATAGGTCTGCCACTCGCTGACGCCGGGCTCTGTGACGGGGCTGATGAGCAGCCGCGGCCCAAACATATACTCGTATTTCTGCTGGAGCGCCACGGGGTCGTCGGCGAAGTCGAAGATGAGTGGACGCATGAGCGTGTAGCCCTCGGTGCTGACACGGCGGGCGCACTCCTCGATGTAAGGACGGAGGGCTTCGCGCTCCTTGATGCAGCGAGTGATAATCTGCTGTGCTTCAGGTCCGTAGTTCCAAGGCTCTGTATTACTCATATAGCCATGCACGCGCATCAGCGGCAGATAGA
>CAMPCG010000195.1 GCA_946644025.1 uncultured Prevotellaceae bacterium
AGCAGCAGCTTCTTGAAGTTCTCGGCCTGTGCCGATGCCTGCTCGCCGAAGATGCCGCCAGAGATCTTCGTCAGTCCGTCGACGATCTGCGCAATCTTCGCGCCGAACATGTTCTCGATGTCCTCGACGGTATAGTCAGTGTCCTCGACGACATCGTGCAGCAGTGCCGAGCAGATGCTGGTGGAGCCGAGGCCAATCTCGCTGCACACAATCTGCGCCACGGCGATGGGGTGCATGATGTAGGGCTCACCCGACAGTCGGCGCACGCCTTTGTGAGCCTGGCGTGCGAAGTTGAAAGCCTTCGCGATGAGATCCACCTTCTTGCGGTGGCGTGAGTTCAGGTAGTCGTTGATGAGGCGTTCGTAGGCCTCGTTTATCATTTTGTCGTCGGCTTCTTCCCGGCGTAGTTGCTCTTCGTCCATAGTTTTAGGGGGAGTTATGGGGGAGTTATTGGGGAGTTAAGGGGGGAGTTACTTCACCCTGAGTTTCTTGCCGGCCTGGATGGTGCTGCCCTTCAGTCCGTTCATCTTCTTCAGCTTGGCCACCGTCGTGCCGTTGCGCTTGGCAATAGCCGACAGCGTGTCGCCGCGCTTCACCGTGACGCTCTTCGAGCTGGAACCGCGTGAGCGACCATGTGAGCGGCTGCGGCTGCGCGAATGGCGGGCATAGCTGCGGGTGCGTTGCGATGTCGACGCCTTGATCTCGCCCGTTGCCGAAGCAATGTCGACCGTGGCGCGCTTCATGGGCACGTTCGAGGCGTAGAGCGAGTCCTGCATGTCGATGAAGCGGGCCACGTCGCTCACGGGCAGCCGCAGTGCCGACAGTCCGTAGCTCATGCCGGGGACGATGTCGCGCCGGTAGGACGGGTTCAGCGAGCGGATGAGCTGCACGTCGATGCCGCAGACGGCGGCAATGTGCTCGAAGCTCAGGTCGCGGTCGACCATCACCGTGTCGGTCTTGACGGGCAGCTGCGTCGTCATCGGGCAGATGTTGTGCTCGCAGTAGTAGTTCATGGCATAGTTGGCGGCTATGAAAGCCGGCACGTAGCCGCGCGTCTCCTTGGGCAGGTAGGGGTATATCTTCCAGTAGTCGCGCTCGCCGCCGGCGCGGCGTATGGCCTTATTGATGTTCTCCGGTCCGCAGTTGTAGGCGGCAATCACCAGGTTCCAGTCGCCGAAGATCTGGTAGAGGTCACGCAGATAGCGGGCGGCGGCATACGACGACTTGACGGGGTCGCGGCGCTCGTCGACCAGCGAGTTGACGTTCAGACCGTAGGCCTTGCCCGTGGGCAGCATGAACTGCCACAGGCCCGTGGCTCCGGCGTGGGAGACAGCGGTGGGGTTCAGCGCCGACTCAATGACGGGCAGGTACTTCAGCTCCAGTGGCAGCTGATAGGTCTCGAGGGCCTGCTCGAAGATGGGCATGTAGAAGTTGGCTGCCCCCAGCATGTAGCTTACCGAGCGGCGCAGGCGTCCCGTGTAGCGGTCGATGCACGACTGCACCACCTCGTTCCACGACATCTCCATCACCGTGGGCATGCGCTGCAGTCGGTCAATGTAGACCTCGGTGTCGAACGTCGGGTTCTCGTCTTTCATCTGGCAGTCGTTGTCAGCCGAGAGATAGGTCTTCGACATGTATAGGCTCATCAGGCTGTCCAGGTTGTAGGTCATGGCCTCGGGGAACTCCACCTCCTCGGTGTTGCCCTCCTCGTCGGTCAGTTCAATCTCGTCGTCGTCGCCCTCAGGGTCCTCAACTTCTATCTGGGCGTGCATGCCCAGCGGGAAACATGTCATCAGGCAGCAGCCCAGCATCCACTTTGCGAGTGTCGTCGCTGTTCCTTTGATAGTCGTCTTTCTCATATTCATTTTGTTTTATTTTTTGGGGGGGGAGTTAAAGGAGTTAAAGGAGTTAAAGGAGTTAAAGACGATAGTCTGTTCCCTTTGTTATCCCTTTGTTATTCCTTTGAGTTCCCTTTGTAATTCTTTTTTATTCCCTTTGTAATGTCTTTGCCTCCTCAGCTCCTCAGAACTCCAGGCTGCAGTTCACACCCACCGACGCCGCATACAGCGGGTTGGCCGAAGAGCCGTTGCCCATGACTGTCGGCCGCACCTTCATGCTCAGGTCCTTAGAGATGTCGAACGATGAGAGCTCAGCGTCGACATAGGCATCGATGACCGAGATGGCGTAGACGCCCACCATGACGAAGAAGCTCATGTCGCGATAGCGGCGGAAACGGTCCTTACGCTTCTTGAAGATGGTCTTGTAGCGCTCCTCGTTGGCTGGTGTTATCTGGTGTCCCAGGTGCATGAACTTGTTGTAGCTGGCCGTCCCCGGGTCATCGTCCATGAGGTCCAGGTAGGCCTGTGCATAGTCCTTGTACATCATGTTGTTCCAGCGCATGGCATAGAAGCACCCCACGAAGCCGCCGTAGACGATGGGCAACTTCCAGTATTTGCGGTTGTAGATCTGACCGCCGCCGGGTATGACCAGCGCCAGCCACAGTGCCCGCTGCGGGTCGGGCTTCCACGTGGCCCAGTCGCGCTGCTGTCTGGGCTGCCGTTTCTGTCCCGTCGCCGTCAGCAGGCCGTCGCCCGTGTCCAGCGTCAGCGCCGTGTCCAAGGGCATGGCGTGGTACATGGAGTCCAGTGCCTGCATGATAGAGTCGGGCAGCTCGCGCGTCACAGTGCGCACCACCGTGTCTGTCAGCTCGCGTTTTACGACGCGCACCACCGAGTCGGGCAACTGCGTCTGTGCTTCGGCAGGGCAGACGAAGAGGATGAGAAGCAACAGCCTCCCCAAGCCCCTCCGAAGGAGTAAAAGCCTCCCCAAGCCCCTCCGAAGGAGGGGATGTCTATATACCTTATTATTATATATATATGCTCTCATTGCATGTATCTGTCTATTACATCCCTCCCTTGGGGAGGGCTTGGGTGGGCTTTTTACATCCCTCCCTTGGGGAGGGCTTGGGTGGGCCGTTCCCTTGGGGAGGGCTTGGGTGGGTTTTTTATTTGCCCAGCAACGCCATGATGCGCTTCAGCTCGTTCTCATTGGCGAAGGGAATGCTGATTTTTCCTTTGCCACCCTGTGAGCACGTCACCTGCACCTTGGCGTTCAGCAGGTCGCTGAGTCGCTTCCTGGCCTTGCCGTACTCGTCGGGCAGCTGCGCCTTGGTGGCAATCTTCTTGCGGGCACTGACCACATCCTCGCCGCTCTTCAGCATCTGCACCATCTCCTCCACTTTCCTCACGGAGTACTGGTTCTTCAGCACGTCGCGGAACAACTTCAGCTGCATCGACGGCGAGTCGAGCGACAGCAGTGCCCGTGCGTGTCCCATGTCAATCTCGCGGTTCTTCAGCGACATCTGAATCTGTGCCGGCAGCTTCAGCAGGCGCATGTAGTTGGTCACGGCGGTGCGGCTCTTGCCCACGCGCTCCGAGATTTTCTCCTGTGTCATGCCCGACGTCTCAGCCAGGTGTTCATAGGCCAAGGCTATCTCGATGGCGTTCAGGTCCTCGCGCTGGATGTTCTCCACCAGTGCCAGCTCCATCACACTCTCGTCGTCGGCGGTGCGAATGTATGCCGGCATAGTCTTCAGCCCCGCCATCTGCGAAGCGCGCCAGCGGCGCTCGCCGGCAATGATCTGGTAGCGGTCGGCGGCCACCTGTCGCAGGGTGATGGGTGCAATGATGCCCATCGTCTCGATGCTTGTTGCCAGCTCCTGCATAGCCACGGGGTCGAACTCCCGTCGCGGCTGGTCGGGGTTGGGCTCTATCTGCTCGATGGGTATCTCACTGAGGTTCGACGACCCCTGTGTCTTCACCTCGCTGGTGTCGATGAGGGCGTCGAGTCCGCGCCCCGTTCCTATGTCGTCAAGTCCGCGTCCCAGGACGCTGCGGTCGTATTTCTTTCGTACTGCCATTTTTCTTTTGGGGAGTTAAAGGAGTTAAGGGAGTTAAGGGAGTTAAAGACGTTAGTCTTGCTCCTGAACGCTCCTTAGTCCTTCACCCCACTATTGTTAATGATTCCTTTACAATATAAATTCAAGAACTTGCTCGTCTCCTCAATAGAAGAACGAAGTAGCTCAAACTCCTCTGCCGAAATGTAGCTTAAATCCCTTATAAGCAAGATGTAATTCCTGCATTCCTCCAGACTGCCTTGGGCGATGTTGAAAAAGCGCAGTTTGTCAGCCTTGCTTATTTTCTTATAGCCTTCGGCAATATTGGCAGATATTGACACCGCTGCCCGCTGGAACTGGTCGCATAACCCATAGCGTTCTGTGATGGGGAACTTCTGGCATGCCTTATAAGCCAACAAAGCAAAGGCATGTGCTTTTTGCCAAGCAATCACACTCTCAAAGCTAAACGTCGGTGTCATACTGTCTTTCTCTTCAACTCCCTTTCTGGTTCAAAACTATCGTCCTTAACTCCCTTAACTCCCTTAACTCCCTTTCTGGTTCAAAACTATCGTCCTTAACTCCCTTAACTCCCTTAACTCCTTTAACTCCCTTTTAAATCATCTCCCAATAATCTCCTTCGCCAGAGCCAGATGGTTCTTCGCGCCGGTAGAGTCAGCGTCGTAGAGAATAACGGGCAGACCGTGAGAGGGACTCTCAGAGAGCTTCACGTTGCGCTGGATGACCGTCTTGAAAACCAGCTCCTGGAAGTGGCGCTTCACCTCGTCGTAGATCTGGTTGGCCAGACGCAGGCGCGAGTCGTACATCGTCAGCAGGAAGCCCTCAATCTCTAAGCGCGTGTTCAGCTTCGACTTGATAATCTTGATGGTGTTCAGCAGCTTCGAGATGCCCTCCAGGGCGAAGTACTCACACTGCACGGGGATGATGACCGAGTCGGCAGCCGTCAGGGCGTTCACCGTGATCAGGCCCAGCGACGGCGAGCAGTCAATCAGTATATAGTCGTAGTCCTTGCGGATGGGGTCGAGCATCTGCTTGATGACCCGTTCGCGGTTTTCAATGTTCAGCATCTCAATCTCGGCACCCACCAGGTCAATGTGGCTCGGCACGATGTCAAGACCCTCAATGTCGGTAGTGTAGATGGCCTCGCGCACGTCCTTATGGTCGATGATGCACTCGTAGAGCGAGCACTCCACCTCCTGGATGTTCACACCCAGTCCGCTGGATGCGTTGGCCTGTGGGTCGGCGTCGACCACCAGCACCGTCTTCTCCAGTGTTGCCAGCGAAGCCGCCAGGTTGATGGTTGTCGTCGTCTTGCCGACACCGCCCTTCTGGTTTGCTAAAGCAATAATCTTTCCCATTTTTGTTACCTTAATTACATAATAGGCTGCAAAATTAAGAAAAAAAATCGAAACAGCCAGCCTGTTTTTTCTTTTCAAGGTAATAACTAACGTCCTTTAACTCCCTTTAACGGGACGGTAACAAAATCGGCAGCCCCCTTTTGTCCTTTCACTCCTGCAAACTGTCTTGCGGACATGTCGCCAGGGAGCCTATTTTGCGTTAATTCTCGCAAATCGCTCGTCGGTTCCAACTTTTTTTCGTACCTTTGCACGCCAATTTAAGGAAAAAGATTTCAGGATATGAAGAAAACATTGGATTTCAAGCCCAAAATGCTGCAGGCTATCAAGCACTATGACCGCTCGACGTTCATGGCCGACTTGATGGCCGGAATCATTGTGGGCATCGTGGCCCTGCCGCTGGCCATCGCCTTCGGCATCGCCAGCGGGGTGTCACCCGAGAAGGGCATCATCACCGCCATCGTCGCCGGCCTGGCCATCTCGCTGTTCGGCGGTTCTCGTGTACAGATAGGCGGCCCGACGGGCGCCTTTAT
>CAMPCG010000196.1 GCA_946644025.1 uncultured Prevotellaceae bacterium
CAGCTTTTAGAATAAAAGCAGCCTAAGAAATCCCCTTTTTGCCTCAAAGTGTTACATAAAAAATGGGGGCGGAGTGATGGGAATACGAATTCCCATCACTCCGTGGCCACGACGTAGTACTCCATGCCGGTGTTGTGGCGGCGGCTGTCGAAGCGGTACTCGGCGCGGTTCATGAAGGCGCCGAGGCGGCGCAGCGTGCCGGGCGACTCGGTGTAGCCGCTGCGGTAGACCTGCTTCAGGCGGTCGGAGATGGCTTTCAGCGAGAGCCACTGGCCCTCCTCGTCCTGCTCGGGACGGCGGAAGAGCGAGAGGAACATCTCGCCCAGGCCGTTGAGCTGCTGGTACTGGCGGTTGTGGCGCTGTAGGGCCTGCTCCTCGTCGGGCGTGAGCCAGTAGCGCTCGCCGTCGCGAATCTCCTGCTTCAGCTGGGCGTATAGCTGGGCGTACTCCACGGGTGTGCGGAAGTCGATGGCACCCTCGACGTTGACGCAGACGAAGCGTCGCGAGCCGGTGGGGTCGGTCAGCGGCGTGGGCTCGTTGGTGGTGGCTATGAACGAGGCGTAGCGGCGGTGCTGCTCGTAGGCCTTGCCGTAGGGTGGGCGGTACTTCAGGTCGCTGGTCGAGAGGAGGTACTTCAGCACCACCTGCTGTCGCTCGGAGATCTTGTCGAACTCGTCCAGGTTGATCAGTGCGAACGACGTGAGTCCCAGGTTCAGGTCCTGCTCGTTGCGGAATGAGATGCGGTCGTTGTAGTAGTCGCGCTGGTCGCGGGGCAGCAGTATGCGGCAGAAGCTGGACTTGCCGCAGCCCTGCCGGCCGATGAGCAGCGGCACGAGGGCGTTGCCCGTGAGCTGTCCTTTCCCCAGCCACATGGCCACCATGGAGCGCATCCAGATGTGGAACATGTGGGGCCACTCCTCGTAGTCGGTCTTCAGGCGGCGGGCCAGTGGCTCCACGCGGTCGCGGCCGTCCCAGCGGGGCAGGTGCTCAAGGAAGTCGCTGATGGGGTCGTAGGGCTCGATGTCGCTGGAGTTGACGTAGCGGCGTATGTCCTTGTCCCAGCACTTGATGCCCTGCTCCAGTGCGCGCAGGGTGATGCTGTTGCGCGCCTGCTCGGTCAGGTCCTGGAACTCGAAGCCCAGTCCGCTGCGCCGCCGGTACTCGGCCACGCCGCGCATGACGTTCATGCGCAGCTCGTAGTTGTCGCGCAAAAAGAGGTCCATCTTCATCGTCATCAGCGTTTCCGGCGGCACGGTCTTCAGCGGTCGCGGCGTGTTCTTGCGCTCGTGGTACTTGTGCTCGCCGTCCATGCGGTAGGCATTCTCGAACACCTTGCGCACCATGGGCATGAAGAGGCGGAAGGGGCGGCGGAACGACGTCAGCCGCAGGGCCACGCTCATGGGCACGCCCGTCAGCTGGCAGTAGTCGGCCAGCCGCTCGGCGAGCAGGTGGGTGTAGGTCTCCACGTCGTCGGCGACGGCGATGCCCTCGGTGCTCATGTCGTCGTAGGCCTTCGTCAGGTTGAACTCATAGATGTGGTGCAGCGAGATGTAGCGGTCCAGGCCCGGCGCCAGCTCCTCGGGCTCCTTCGTCGTCCAGGGTTTCACGTTGCGGGGCTCCTCCGTCAGGTCGATGTAGAAGGGAATGGCCAGCGGGTTGTAGACCACGCCGTCGTCGGCGCTGACGTAGCACGTGCGCTGCAGGCCGGGCTCCAGCTTCTCTACCGTCACGCCCAGCTGAGCGTTGTAGGCCATGCGGGCCTTCTCGTAGAGGGCCACGTGGAACTGTAGGTTCTTTTCTGGAGGAAGGAGGAAGGAGGAAGGAGGAAGGAGGTCAGCATTGCCGTCAGTCTTCAGACCGTCATCACCCTTGTTCCCTTTATTTTTTAATTCTTTTATTTTTTCCCCTTTTTCACTTTCCAGCGCCTGTCCCTTGCACACGATTTTCACGCTGTGCCCGCTGGCGCCGACGAAGGCCATGACGGTCTGGGGCATGTTGGCGGCACCCTGGCGGATGGCGGCGGCCTCCTCGTAGCTCTGCAGGTTGTTCACCTCGAGCAGCACCAGTCCGGTGTAGCCCAGGCTGACGCGCTGGCGGTTCTGGTTCTTCAGCAGCGAGGCGAAGCACACGCGCGGCACGGCGCGCGTAAAAATGTCGGCGCCCTCGACGCTGCCGTCCTCCATGCGGTCCAGCTGCATCAGGGGGTATAGCTCGCGCAGGGTGTTCACTTCCTTCAGGTACTTGCGGCTGCGAATGTCCTCAACCAGCTCCTCAATGCCAATGGGGCGCAGGGTGCTGCCCTGCCGGCCCTGTCTCACTAACGTCACCTTTTCCATCTTCACTTTGTATTGATTTTTTGATTAGTATTCTTCCTTTCTGTATGCAAAGATACGAATAATCCTTGAGACTGCAAAACTTTTCCACAGAAAAAAATCGCAAAAATAACTACACTTCTACACTTTCATTGCTAAGCCGTTGAATATGAAGCATTTAACCAGTGTAGTTTAACTACACTCGATTCTTCATAACTACACTACTGAAAATGGCTCTTTTCGAGGTCGAAAAAAGTTGTTTATGACAAGTTTAAAATTTGAAAACACCTTGTTTTATAGGGGTGTACAACTTGTTTTCCACGAGGAAACAAGTTGTACACAGCTTTGAAACGTCAACGAAACAGCATGATTATCAACATAATAGCTTTTAGACGGTCTCAAAATTAGGCCAAATTACCCTAAAAAGTGTAGTTATGAATAATCAAGTGTAGTTAAACTACACCATCTAACACGTTGATTAACAGTGGAATAACTACAAAAGTGTAGAAGTGTAGTTACTTTTCACGAAAATCTTTTGGAGAAATAAAAAATAATGCTTACCTTTGCATCGTGAAAATGTCATTCACTGACATTGGCCGTGTGAGTGACAGTCACTGGGTTCAACGCATCAACAAAGAATGTCATGGAGGATAAAGTAAAACTTTTTCAGCAGAAGGCAGAGAGCTATCTCTGCTGCTACAACAGCCACTGCCCCCGCTGCGGGCAATGCCTGCGCTATGAGGTGGGGCAGTACGCCGCCCCCACGCAGCGCATCGTCACCGCCGTCAACCCGCGTTACGAGCACGGTGCCGACGGCACCTGCCACCTGTTTCGCGACAACCAGCCGCTGCTCATGCCCGTCGGCATGATGCAGCATTTCTACTACGACATGCCTGGCCGCATAGAGCGGGCCATCAAGCGGCGCCTCATTGCCGCCAACTGCCGCACCACTTATTATAAATACCACCGCGGCGACCGCCCCATCACCCCCGACGTACTCAGCCTCATCACCCGCGTGTGCCGCGAAGAGGGCTGGCAGGGTCCCCTGCAGTTCGACGGCGAGGTTGAGGACTACCTGTGGTAAGGGCAAAGTAGGGTGGGGGGCCACGTCTGCGCTTTTTTGTCACTTTTTGATTATTATTTTTTGGTAATTCAAAAAAAAGCTTTATCTTTGCGGTCAAAAAGACAAGTACAACATGACAGGAAACCCCTTCGTGACCAACGGCTATGCCGGGCCGGAATACTTCTGCGACCGCGTGGAGGAGACCAAGACGCTGACCGATCTCCTTGTCAACGGCAACAACATGGCGCTGATGTCGCCCCGCCGTCTGGGCAAGACCGACCTCATCAGGCATTGCTTCCAGCAGCCCGCCGTCAGCGATCACTACTACACGTTCGTCGTCGACATCTACGCCACCAACTCCTTCCGCGACTTTGTCTATGTCTTCGGCAAGTCCATCCTGGAGACACTGAAGCCACTGGGGCGCCGCGTGTGGGAGGGGTTCCTCAGCGTGCTGTCGTCTGTCCGCTCCGACATCTCGTTCGACATCAACGGCAACCCGGTCTGGGGACTCGGCGTGGGGGCGATGACCCCTCCGCAGACCACGCTCGACGAGATTTTCGGCTATCTGCGCACGGCCGACAGGCACTGCCTGGTGGCCATCGACGAGTTCCAGCAGATCACTTATTACAACGACGACAAGAACGTCGAGGCCGCCCTGCGCACCCAGATACAGCAGTGTCCCAATGCCAGCTTCGTGTTCTCCGGCTCGCAGCGCCACCTGATGAGCGAGATGTTCCTCTCGCCCGCGCGCCCGTTCTATCAGTCGGTCATACCCATGAGCCTACACCCCATACCGATAGAGTGCTACTGGACCTTTGCCGAGCCGCTGTTTGCACGTGGCGGCGACCGTCGCATTACCCGTCAGGTGGTAGACGAGGTCTACAACCGTTTCCATGGCGTGACGGCCAACGTCCAGCGCATCATGAACCTGCTGTACATGCAGACGCCCCGTGGCGGGCTGTGCACGCCAGACATGATCGGTCCGGCCATCGACGCTTACCTGCAGATGTCGTCGGAGGCATACGCCACCCTGCTGCGGCAGATGCCCGAAAAGCAGCGCAACGTCTTCCTGGCCATTGCTGCCGAGCGACGTGTCAGGAACATTTCCGGCAGCAAGTTCATCCACAAGTATCGGCTGCCCTCGGCCAGCAGCGTCGTCTCGGCCGTCAAGGGACTTCTTGAGAAGGACTTCATTACGCAGGACGATGGCGAATACTTCGTCTACGACCACTTCTTCCAACTCTGGATAGAGTCCAGCGGACTCATCTGAACGCCACTCACCGAAGCCTATGATTACCAACACCAACCTCTCCAGCATCGAGGCCGTCGTGGACTACCTCAGGGCCGTGCCCTTCGACGTGAGCCGCAACAGCCTGTACACCGCCGCCGAGCTCTATGACGGCTACCGCCCCGACGTGCCCGAGTCGTTCGGCGAGTGCTTCGACACGCGCGTCTACCGCCACTTCCTGCAGACGGGCAAGCAGACCGGCGACATCAGCGAGTCGATGGCGCGCACACTGCACGACCACGGCATCTATGTCGCCCTGAGCGAGTTTCTGCAGCAGCATGACTACCTGAAGGTCGTCGGCCTTATGGGCGGCCACGCCCTGCTGCGCACCGACCCTATGTTCCGCCAGGTGGTGTTTCTCTGCAAGCGCCTCACCGAACAGGGCTTCTGCATGCTCAGCGGCGGCGGCCCGGGGGCTATGGAGGCCACCCACCTGGGCGCCTGGATGGCAGGCCGCACGGCTGCCGACGTAGAGAGCGCCCTCCGTGTGCTGTCGGCGGCACCGTCGTTCAGTGACACTGCGTGGCTGTCGACGGCCTTCGAGGTCATGCGCCTCTATCCGCAGACTGGCTACGACAGCCTGGGGCTGCCCACATGGCTCTACGGTCATGAGCCGTCGACGCCCTTCGCCACCCACATCGCCAAGTTCTTCGAGAACAGCATCCGCGAGAACAATATCCTGACGCTGCCCTTCGGCGGCATCGTCTACACCCCGGGCAGTGCGGGCACGATGCAGGAGATCTTCCAGGATGCCGTGCAGAACCACTACCTGTCGTTCGGCTTCTCCAGTCCGATGATCTTCCTCGGCACCCACTTCTGGACCGAGGACATTCCGGTCTATCCGCTGCTGCAGATGCTCATGGAGAAAGGCCGCTACCGCAACCTGAGCCTGACGCTGACCGACGACCCTGACGTCGTCGCCGAGCGCCTTGCCGACTTCCAGCGTCAGGTGGCGGAGCACCCCGACGCTTTCCGCATAGAATGATTAATTATAAAAAGGTTCTGCAAGATTAAGTGTTGGTAATGTGCCTCTTTAAATTACATATTCAACTTTCGCAAGCAGTATCCTCACGCAGAGCCGCAGAGTTTCGCTGAGTTTTCGCTGAGTTCTCGTT
>CAMPCG010000197.1 GCA_946644025.1 uncultured Prevotellaceae bacterium
CCACGAAGTATGCTGAGGAGCTGGTGAAGAAGATGGAGAAGAGCGGCGCCAAGGCCTACCTGGTGAACACCGGATGGAACGGCACCGGCAAGCGTATCTCCATCAAGGACACACGCGGCATCATCGACGCCATCCTGGGCGGAGACATCCTCAACGCTCCCACCAAGAAGATTCCTTACTTCGACTTCGAGGTTCCCACACAGCTCAACGGCGTGGCATGGGGCATCCTCGATCCCCGCGACACCTACCAGAACCGCGACGAGTGGGATGCTAAGGCTAAGGACCTGGCTGCACGCTTCATCAAGAACTTCAAGAAGTACGAAGGCAACGAGGCCGGCAAGGCTCTCGTAGCCGCTGGCCCGAAGCTCTAAAGACTGAAGAGATTAATCCAAAGAGAGGACATCGGTTGATGTCCTCTCTTTTTGTGCATATAGCGTAGGCCCGGGAGGAAAAACGAACGTGGGGCGGCGCTCTCAGCGAGCACCGCCCCACGGACGATATGTTTGCGAATGAATGTTCTATCCTATACCTTGATTTCCACCTCGACGCCGCTGGGGAGTTCGAGCTTCATCAGTGCGTCGACGGTCTTGGCGGTCGAGCTGTAGATGTCGATGAGGCGCTTGTAGTCGCTCAGCTGGAACTGCTCACGGCTCTTCTTGTTGACGAAGGTAGAGCGGTTGACGGTGTAGATACGCTTGTGGGTGGGCAGGGGGATGGGACCACTGATGGCAGCACCCGTGGCCTTCACGGCCTTCACGATTTTCTCGGCTGACTTGTCGACCAATTTGTGGTCGTAGCTCTTCAGCTTGATTCTGATCTTCTGACTCATTGTTTGTTGTTGAATGATTAATATTAATGTTTACCAAAGCGCCGCTAAAGAGTCATTTGCTCAGCGGACGTCTTTTCGTCTTTGTTCGCCTTTTACGGTTTCGGGCTGCAAAGGTACTCATATTTTCTGGATTGAGCACGCTCTTTGCCGCAAAGGCCCCGGTATTTTAAGCATTTTTATATTTTCCGACTGTCCCCTAACGCCTGGGGGAAGGGCCTATTGGCGCTCCTTGATGAGATAGACCACGGTGGGCAGGTGGTCGCTGTAGCCGTTGAGCCAGGAGCCGCCGGCGTGGGTGCGCAGCATGTTGCCCTTGTAGCGGCCCTCCTTCTGGAAGAGGTAGTCGCGGCGAAAGACATGGTGGCGGAAGTACTTCAGGCTTGAGCAGTCTATGCTGCTGGGCTTGAACTCCTTGTTGGACATGCCTTTGGGCTCGAGCAGCGAGCGCGAGAGGATAATCTGGTCGAAGAGGTTCCACTTGCCGTCGTACTGCAGCGTGCCGGTGCCGCTGGCGAGCACGTCCCACCAGGGGTTCCACAGCCCGTCGTGCTCCACGTCCTTCATCTTGCGCTTGGCGCCGAGTGCCTCGGCCATGGACTTGTCCTGCGGGTCGTCGTTCATGTCGCCCATGATGAAGATTTTCACCTTAGGGTCGTCCTTGAGCAGGGAGTCCTTGACGAGCCTTATCTGCCGTCCGCCCTCCTCGCGGTAGAAAGAGGTGACGCCGCGCGAGGGCAGGTGGTTGACGATGACGGTGACGTGCTCATCGGCCAGCGTCCCGCTGACGACGAGGAATCCTCGCGTGGCGCGGTCCTGGTCGTCGGGCTTGACGTAGACGTAGGGCACGAGCTTGACGTTGCGCACCTGGAATAGCTTGGGATTGTATATCAGGGCGCAGTCCACTCCGCGCCTGTCGGGTCCCTCGATGTGGCAGAACTTGTAGCCGCGCGCCTTGAGGGGCTCCTGCTTGCAGAGGTCGGCCATGCAGCGGGCGTTCTCCACCTCGCTGACACCGATGACGGCACAGCCCTGGGGCGTCTTGTCGGTGCCCAGGTCGGCCAGCACGCGGGCCATGTTGCGCAGCTTCTGGTGATACTTCAGCCCGTTCCAGCGGTTCTGGCCGTCGGGCAGATACTGGTAGTCGTTCTTGCCCTTGTCGTGAATGGTGTCGAAGAGGTTCTCCAGGTTGTAGAAGCCTACGGCGTAGAGCGAGTACTGCTTCTCTTTGGCACAGGCCGAAAGGCCCAGCAGGAGGGTGAAGAGGACGAGAATTGAAAATTTATTCATAGCATATATATTTATGGGCGCGAAGATACGTAAAATTCTTGAAAAAACAAAAGAACTTTGCAATATTTACTAAAAATCTTGTCACTTTGACTTTTTTTGCATAACTTTGCCGAATATTTTTCACGATATGAGCAAGAAAACGACTATTCTTACAGCGGCCCTCCTTGTGGCAGCAAGCCACGTGTGGGCACAGTTCACGTCCGAGGCTGAGCTTGAGCCGCCCGTGAAATCATCAATGCGGAGCACCGCCTTCAGCCATCTGGACCTGGGCTTGGAACTGGGAACGACGGGCATCGGCGTGCAGCTGTCTACACCCCTGACCAGCTGGGCGCGGCTGCGCACGGGATTCTCATGGATGCCGCCCATAGAGGTGCCCATGACCTTCGGCATACAGGTGGGCAACGACGCGGCGAAGAGCAGCTCGAGGTTCCAGAAGATGAGCAAGCTGGTGTACGACAACTATGGCATGACGCTCGACGACAGGGTCGACATGATTGGCAAGCCGGCAAACTTCTGGAACTGGAGCGTCATCGTAGACTTCTACCCGCTGAAGAACAACAAGCACTGGCACATCTCGGGAGGATTCTACCTGGGCCCGTCGCGCATTGCCAAGACCTACAACACCGCCGAGGACGTGCAGTCGCTGCTGGCCGTGAACATATATAATAATATGTACGGGAAGTTCGTCAACGACTACATGGACTACTACATGCAGAAGGGCACCGACCACTACATCCCCGAGGTGCTCTACGAGGTGAAGCTCTTCGACCTGAGCGCCCTGGGCGAGCAATACGACGCCAACACCGACCCCGAGCTGCTCAAGCTGCTCAACAGGCGCTTCTCGGACTACGGCGCCATGGGCGTACACGTGGGAGACTACGTCAACAATGTGTACTACGAAGAGGACGTGCTGCTGAAAGACCGCGAGGGCAACCTCGTGCTCGACGAGAGCGGCAACGCCATCATCACCCACCACAAGGGCGACCTGTTGCACGCCGCCGGCGACCCCTACATCATGAAGCCCGACGTCAGCGGAATGGCCAAGGCCGACATGCACGTCAAGCGATTCAAACCCTACGTGGGCATAGGCTACGAGGGCAACCTCTCGAAGAAGGACGACCGATGGAAGATTGCCATAGACGGAGGAGTGCTCTTCTGGGGTGGCTCGCCGACAGTGGTGACCCACGAGGGAGTGGACCTGGTACACGACGTGAAGAACGTCAGCGGAAAGGTGGGAAGCTACGTCGACGCCATCGAAAAGTTCAAGGTCTACCCCATGGTCAGCGTCAGGTTCACCCGACGGCTGTTCTGACAGAAGGACTTCGCTTAGACAGAAGGACTTCGCTTTAGACAGAAGAACAGAAGGACATATTTCTTAGACGGAAGGATTTCCAGGACAGAAAGACAGAAAGACATATTAATATATGAGATTACTACTGACTGCCGCACTGCTGGCCGCAACGACGCTTACAGCACTGGCGAAGAAAGAGAAAACCACAGCCGAAGAGCCTAAGGACCCCAACGAGATGGTGGCCTACCTCTTCACGTACTTCAACAGCAACGACCCAAAGGACGAGCAGATATGCTACGCCATCTCCGACGACGGCTATAACTACACACCGCTGAACCACGGACTGCCCGTCATCGAGAGCGACACCATCGCGCTGACACAGTGTGTGAGAGACCCCCACATACTGCGCTGCGAAGACGGGAAGACGTTCTACATGGTGGCGACAGACATGCGCTCCGCTCTCGGATGGAGCAGCAACAGGGGCATGGTGCTGCTCAAGTCGACCGACCTTATCCACTGGCAGCACTCCACCGTGAACTTCCCCACACGCTACACCAAGGCGTGGAAGAACGTCATCCGCGTATGGGCGCCGGAGACCATCTACGACCACAAGGCCAAGAAGTACATGGTGTTCTACTCGCTGCGCACCAGCGACCCCGGTAGCTTCGACAAGATATACTACCAGTATGCCAACAGCGACTTCACCGACCTGGAGGGCGAGCCGCGCTGGCTCTTCGACGCCGGCAACGCCACCATCGACGGCGACATTGTCTACAACGAGGCCGACCAGCTCTACCACCTCTTCTACAAGCAGGAGTCGGGGCGCGGCATCTACCAGGCCGTGGCCCGTCAGCTGACCGACCGCTGGCAGATGGTCGACGGCAACGTGGAGCAGACCAAAGAGGCCGTGGAGGGTGTCGGCGTGTGTCGCGCCATCGACGGCAAGAGCTGGATTATCATGTACGACTGCTACGGCAGCGGCCACTACCAGTTCTGCCGCTCGGAAGACCTGAAGACCTTCCAGTTTGTGCAGAACACCGAGACGAAGGGCAAGTTCACCCCCCGCCACGGCACCATCATCCCCATCACAAGGGCCGAGAAGGAGCGTCTGCTGCGCCACTACGGCAACTTCGCGCAGCCCATACTGCCCGGATTCCACGCCGACCCCGAGGTGCTCTACTCCGACAAGACGAAGAAGTACTACATCTACAGCACCACCGACGGCACGCCCGGATGGGGCGGCCACGACTTCAGCGTCTTCTCTTCGACCAACCTCAAGGACTGGACCGACGAGGGCAAGATGCTCGACGTGAAGGGCGACCAGGTCGGCTGGGCCACTGGCAACGCCTGGGCACCCGCCATCATCGAGGTGCCCTGCACCCAGAAGCTCCTCTCCTCCCTGCCATCAGGACTGTCGTCCCGCTTCTCCTCCCGCCCCTCTCACCTCTATTACTTCTACTTCTCGGCCCACAACCCCCAGTCTAAGCGCAAGGAGATTGGCGTGGCCGTGAGCGACTCGCCCACCGGCCCGTTCGTAGACAGCGGAGCGCCCATCGTCACCGATGCCGACCGTCCGCAGGAGGCCCGCGGCGGACAGGCCATCGACGTCGACGTGTTCCGCGACCCGAAGAGCGGCAAGCACTACCTCTACTGGGGCAACGGTTTCATGGCCGGGGCCGAGCTCAGCGACGACCTGCTCTCGGTGAAGAAGGAGACCATACGCCACCTGACGCCCGAGGGCGGCACGCTCGACACCTGGGCCTTCCGCGAGGGAGCCTACGTGTTCTACCGCAAGGGAACGTACTATTTCCTCTGGTCGGTCGACGACACCGGCTCGCCCAACTACCACGTGTGCTACGGCACGTCGAAGTCGCCACTCGGCCCCATCAACATCGACCCTGAAAACTATCTGGTCATCCGCCAGAAGCCCGAAGACGGCATCTTCGGCACGGCCCACAACTCCGTCCTGCAGATTCCCGGCCGCGACGAGTGGTACATCGTCTACCACCGCATCAACAAGAACTTCATCGACCGCCACTTTACCCCAGGCATCCATCGTGAGGTGTGCATCGACCGCCTCACCTTCGACAAGAAGGGCCGCATCGTCACCGTCACGCCTACGCTGGACGGCCCCGCCCCACTCCAATAACTTCTTTAACTCCTTTATCTCCTTTAACTCCTTTAACTCCTTTAGCTCCTATATCTCCTTTAACTCCTTAACTCCTTTATCTCCTTTATCTCCTTTAACTCCTGAGTCTACTTTAAAAAGTACGAACATGAGCATACAACGTAAAAAACAATGCGC
>CAMPCG010000198.1 GCA_946644025.1 uncultured Prevotellaceae bacterium
GGCCGCAAAATTACGCAAAAAAGCCGAAAGCGCAAAACTTTCGGCGGAATATTTTCAGCGGTTGGGGGTAATATGTTCGCTTCAAGGTGTTTTCCTGTGTAAGGGCATGAAACCCACACCCAGCCCCTCCCCAAGTCCCTCCAATGGGAGGGGAGAGCGAAAGACTCCATTCCCTAATGAACAGATGTACATAATGTGTTTCGGTGACGCATCGCCGAAGTCAGGAATATAGGTTTTCGTTAAAAACTTTGGCTGTTCGGAGAGAATGTTGTATTTTTGCATCGTGAAAACTTAAAACCTGTCAAGGAAACAATTTAAAGCACGACAAGATGAACATACTTGTGACGGGCTGCCGTGGCCAGTTAGGCAACGAGATGCAGCTATTGGAGAAGAGCCATCCGGCTCATACCTATTTCAACACTGACGTGGAGGAACTGGACATTACCGACCAGGAGGCCATTGAGCGGTATGTAGAAGAAAACGCCATCGACGGCATCGTGAACTGTGCCGCCTATACCGCAGTGGACAAGGCCGAGTCCAACGAGGACTTCTGCCGGCTGCTCAACGCCACGGCTCCCGGATTCCTGGCCGAGGCGATGGGCAAGCGAGGGGGATGGATGGTCCAGGTGTCGACAGACTATGTCTTCGACGGCACCAACCACCGGCCTTACGTAGAGACCGACGACGTGTGTCCCAACTCGGCATACGGACGCACCAAGCTCGAGGGCGAGGCAATGGTTCAGAAACTGTGTCCCCGCTCGATGATTATCCGCACGGCGTGGCTCTACAGCACCTTCGGCAACAACTTCGTGAAGACCATGCTGCGCCTGGGCCGCGAGAAGACGGAGCTGGGCGTCATCTTCGACCAGATAGGCACCCCCACATACGCCCGCGACCTGGCTGTGGCCATCTTCGCCGCCATTGAGCAAGGCGTGGTGCCCGGTATATATCACTTTAGCAATGAGGGCGTTATATCGTGGTATGACTTCACCAAGGCCATCCACCGCATTGCCGGAATCACTACGTGTCATGTGCGTCCGCTGCACACCGCCGAGTATCCCACTCCAGCCAGCCGGCCCCATTACTCCGTGCTCGACAAGACCAAAATCAAGCTGACTTACGGTCTGGAGATACCCTATTGGGAGGAGTCGCTGAAAGAATGTATCGAGAGGCTGGAGCACTGAAAGTAAAATGGAAATAAAGAAAAATTCCCTCAAGGCGTGGCTGCTTGCTGCCCGCCCCAAGACGCTGACGGGGGCCGCCGTGCCGGTGATGATTGGCCTGGCGCTGGCGTGGATTGATGCCCGTGAGAGTGGTCAGCCGGGCATGTTCAGCTACGTCGCAGCCGCCTTGTGCCTGCTCTTTGCACTCATCATGCAGGTCGACGCCAACTTCATCAACGACTTTGTGGACTATGCCCGCGGCACCGACGACCGCGCCACCCGTCTGGGGCCCGAACGCGCCTGCTCGCAGGGATGGGTCGATACAGAGCGCATGAAGCAGGCCATCGCCGTGACCACCGTCGTGGCCTGTCTGGTAGGCCTGCCGCTGGTGGTCTATGGCGGGCTGGAGATGCTGCTCGTGGGAATGCTGTGCGTGGTCTTTTGTTTCCTGTACACCACACATCTTTCTTATATAGGCCTGGGCGACGTGCTCGTGCTGCTGTTCTTCGGCATTGTGCCCGTCACGGTGACCTACTACGTCCAGCTGCAAGAGGTGACGTCCGAGGTCTGGCTGGCCTCGCTGGCCTGCGGACTGGTCATCGACACACTGCTGCTGGTCAACAACTTCCGCGACCGCGACACCGACCGTCAGGCCGGCAAGCAGACCCTCGTGGTGCGCATCGGGGCGAAAGCGGCCCTCTCGCTCTATCTTGCCGTGGGCATCGTGGCTTGCCTGCTGGGACTGGTGTTTGCCTTGCATGGACGCTGGCTGGCGTTCCTGTTGCCGCTGCTTTACCTGCCCTTCCACATAAGTACATACGTGCAGATATGCCGCATAGACCACGGCAGGGAGCTGAACAAGTGTCTGGGCGCCACGTCGCGCAACATCTTCATCTATGGGCTGCTGCTTACTGTCGGACTGCTGCTGTCTTGGGCTTGTTAATTCTTAATTTGAGCGATATGCTGAGTGATAAGTGATGTTAATGTTACAAAAAATGCTTTGCTACGTCAGCATTATTTCTTAATTTTGCAGCCCGAAAGATCTTTTTGTAACATGAAGAAATCTCTTTTATGCACTATACTGCTGCTGGTAGTGGCCCTCTTGGCTCATGCCCAGGCCGGCAGCAAGTCTCCTTACAGCCAGTATGGTCTTGGAGCCCTCAACGACCAGTCGCAGGGAATCAGCCGTGGTATGAATGGCGTTGGACTGGCACTGCGCAAGGGCGATATCTCGAATGCGCTGAACCCTGCCTCCTACTCGGCTATTGACTCGCTGACCATGCTTTTCGACGTGGCCATGTCGGGCGAGGTGACCAACTACAAGGAGCGCGGAGCCAGCGTCAATGCCAAGGGCGCCTCGTTTGAATACTTCACCGGAACTTTCCGCCTGCATAAGAATCTGGGTATGACCTTTGGGCTGCTGCCTTACTCCGACATTGACTATGAATACAGCACCAGCCAATACCTTGACAGCAACAACGGAACCATCCAAGAGAACTACACCGGCTCCGGCGGTCTGCACCAGGCCCTGCTCGGTGTGGGCTGGAAGATTGTAAAGCCCCTGTCTGTCGGTGTCAATGTGGCCTATCTCTGGGGCAAGCAGGACAAGTCGGTGGCGTCGGTCAGTACGACCTATATCAACTCGCTGTCGAAGACCTATTCTGCCCTCTTCAACAGCTACAGCATTCAGTTCGGACTGCAGTGGGAGCAGCCGCTGTCCAAAAACGACATGCTCACCCTCGGAGCCACCTACACCCTGGGCCATACGCTTAATTCCAACGCCAACTGCGTCATCGTGAACACCAACTCGGCCACCAGCAAGCGCGACACCACCTCGTTTGTCGTGGAGAACGGCTTTGCCATACCTCACACCATCGGTATCGGACTGGGTCTGAACCACAAGGAGAGCCTCTTCGTGGGGGCCGACTTCACCATGCAGAAGTGGGGTAGCATAGACTACCCCGACTATGACGCAGACCAGGGAACGTACACGAAGAAGAGCGGACTGCTGAAGGACCGCTACAAAGTGAGCCTGGGTGCCGACTACGTGCCCAATGCCATGAGCCGTAGCTATTTCAGCCGCGTACACTATCGTCTGGGAGCAGGTTTCGCCACTCCTTACTTCAAGGTCAACGGCCAGGACGGGCCTAAGGAGCTGAGCGTCAGTGCCGGCTTCGGACTGCCCCTGCAGAACTCTTGGAACTCACGCGGCAGCATGAAGCCTGTGCTCAACATCAGCGCACAGTGGGTGCGCTCCTCGGCTACCGACCTCATCACAGAGAACACCTTCCGCATCAATCTTGGCCTGACATTCAACGAAAGATGGTTTGCAAAGTGGAAAGTCAATTAGCGCCCTACGGCCTGAACGAGAAATGAGAAATATGATTACATTTAAAACAATGTGTATGGAAGAATCTCTGCGGAGAACTGCCATTGTAACCATGTTTCTCATTTTTCATTTCTCATTTATCATTTCATCGTGTACTGAGCCGCAAGAGCATACTGCGCGTGCCGTCAATCCCGAAGACTCGGCAAGCGTCATGGTGAGCTATGGTGTGAACACGCTCATCAGCGACTCCGGCGTAATCAAATACCGCATCGTCAGCGAGCGGTGGGAGGTGAACACCGTGCGCCAGCCGTCGCGCTGGGAGTTTATGAAGGGCATCTTCTTCGAGCAGTTCGACGAGCAGTTCCACGTGCAGGGCTACATCCAGGCCGACACTGCCTGGTACTTCGACCAGCAGCGGCTGTGGAAACTGCGCGGCCGTGTAAACATGCGCAACGTCAACGGCCTGATATATACCAGCGAGGAGCTTTACTGGGACGGTATGCGACATGAGTTCTACTCCACCGTCTTCTCACGCATCGTCACGCCAGAGCGGACCATGGAGGGGTCTTACTTCCGCAGCGACGAGAAGATGGACCACTACCTCGTGACAAACTCCAAGGGCTCGTTCATTGCCAGCGACTTCGACCCCGAGCCCGAACCTGCCGATACTGCTACCGTCGTCACCGTCTCTACAACGACCGGTCCGGCGCCGGCTACGACTATACCAGCGACTACGCCTACGCCTGTCAGTACCGATTCAACCTCCAATAATCAGCAGCCATGACACCACTCATTATAGGCCTCATCATCACCATGCTCTTCTCGGCCTTTTTCTCAGGCATGGAGATTGCATTCGTGAGCAGCAACCGTCTGCTCGCCGAGGTCTCACGTGAGAAGAACGGCCTCTCACACAGGGCTATTGCCCTCTTCTACCGTCACCCCAACAATTTTGTCTCGACCATGCTCGTGGGCAATAACATCGCCCTCGTGGTCTACGGTATACTCTTCGCCAAAATCTTCGACGCTACGCTTTTCAACGGTTTTGACCCCGCCACGCGTGTCACTGCCGACACGCTCCTGTCTACACTCGTGGTGCTCTTTACCGGCGAGTTCCTGCCCAAGACCATCTTCAAGAGCAACCCCAACACCATGCTCAGCCTCTTCGCCCTGCCGGCGTGGGTGTGCTATGTGGTGCTCTATCCCATCTCGCGCTTTGCCACGCTGCTCTCCAAGGGACTGCTGAGACTCTTCGGCGTACACATGGACAAGGCCACTGACGACCATGAGTTCACCAAGGTCGACCTGGACTACCTCGTGCAGACCAGCATCGACAATGCCCGCAACGAGGACGAGATAGAGGAGGAGGTGAAGATTTTCCAGAACGCTCTCGACTTCAGCGATACGAAGGTGCGCGACTGCATGGTGCCGCGCACGGAGGTAGACGCCATAGAGGACGATGCCACCATCGACGAGCTGAAGCAGAAGTTCGTGGAGAGCGGCCACTCGAAGATCGTGGTCTACCATGAGGACATCGACCACATCACCGGCTATATACACTCGTCGGAGATGTTCCGCCTCACGACTTCAGACCTTACTGCCCCGATTTCAACCCTCAAGTCACAGATATCGACCATCTCTTTTGTCCCGGAGACCATGCTTGCCTCGAAACTGATGCGGCAGCTCAT
Source organism: uncultured Prevotellaceae bacterium (assembly GCA_946644025.1). Next base: position 5,178 of record CAMPCG010000198.1, read on the forward strand.
GCAGCAGAAGCGGTCGCTGGCCGTGGTGGTCGACGAGTTCGGCGGCACCAGCGGCCTGGTGGCCTTGGAGGACATCGTGGAGGAAATCTTCGGCGACATCGAGGACGAGCACGACTCTACCAATTACGTGGCCAAGCGGCTCGACAACGGCGAGTACCTGCTCTCGGCACGTCTGGAGATAGAGAAGGTGAACGAGCTCTTCGACCTCTCGCTGCCCGAGAGCGACGACTATATGACCGTGGGCGGACTGATTCTCCACGAGTACCAGAGTTTCCCCAAGCTCAACGAGGTGGTCACCGTCGGCGACAACTTCGACTTCAAGATCATCAAGAGCTCGGCAACGAAGATTGAGCTGGTACGCCTAAAAATTCATTAAAAAGTTTTCACCTTTCGCAAAGAATTTGTATTTTTGCACGAAATAGACACGTCGACATGGACGAGGAACGTAAAGTACTGATGGGAATGACCGTTGGCGAGCTGCGCGAGGCAGTGCGCCAGTTAGGAATGCCGGCCTTCACAGGCGGGCCGATTGCCC
>CAMPCG010000199.1 GCA_946644025.1 uncultured Prevotellaceae bacterium
TGCAGAAGGCACAGTACGACATGTACCGCGTGCAGGCCAACCAGCGCATGGCGGCGCTGAAGGCGGAAGCCAAGGAGCACCAGCGCAAAGCCGAACTGGAGAAGCAAGCCGGGCACGAGGCCGCCGCCGCCGAGCAGCGCACGAAGGCGATGGTTGCCCTGCGCGACGCTGAGAACGTGCGCCTCTCGCTGGGCCTGACGCTGGCCGAGGAAACGAAGAAGGAGGAAGAGCAGAAAGCCGAGCTGCTGAAGATTCAGGAGGAGAGCCAGAACCGCCTCTATACGTCGCTGCGTGAATGGGCCGACCTGCTGACGAGCAGTCTGCAGGGGGTATTCGAGGCGAGCCATGCGGGCGACGCGGAATACTACAACGAGCGGGCGAAGCTCGACCTGACTGGCAAGGGCGGGCCAGGCGCAGGCACCTATGTGGTCATCGACGATGCAGGCACCAGCGACGCCACCGCACATTATGAATACCTCGACGAGCGCCAGGCACTGGAAAGGCAGCACGAGATAGAAGTCCAGAACGCTCAGGCGGAAGCCTGGCGCAAGCTCATGGACGATCTTAACATGAAGATGAGCGAGCAGATAACGGACTGGATGAACAGCGCGCTGCAGAGCCAGAGCATCGACGCGAATACGCAGGCCGTGATTGCCAACACCGAGGCGCTGTGGGCACAACTGGGACAGACGGGCGGGCAGCAGGCTCCCGTCATCGACGGCTACAGGCGCAATGCCGAGGGCTTCGCCGTTGACGAGCAGGGACAAACTATTGCCCCCGTGCAGCCCGTGGAGATGCCGACGGCGGAGGGCGAGACCCCGGCGTGGAAGCCCGTCTGGCAGATGACCGAAGAGGAGCGGGCGGCCAACCAGGAGGGAATCATCTCCATGTGGCAGACCTACTCGCAGGCTGGCAACGAGGCTATGGCGCAGATGAGCGAGGCCATCGGCGCACTGCCTAACCCCGTGCCCGACCCCGTGAGTCTTACGCCTGAATCGGCAGAAGTGGTGGGCGAGAACGCGGCGGCGGTTTATAACGCTGCTGCCGATGCGAAGATTGCCGCCAACGACCGCGAGACGCAGGTGGTGGTGAGCAATTCCGAAAAGCAGAAAAAGGCTCAGACGGATGCCAACAACCAGACCACCAAGAACACGCAGTCGTCGTTTGCCAAAATGGCCGCTGCCGCCAATATGTACGGCATCGCCTATCAGACGATGAGCAACGACAACCTTTCGACGGCGCAGAAGTTCCAGGTGTTTGCCCTGCAAGCCGCAGGACAGGCTGCAATCTCGATGCTGACGATGGATCTGGCAGCAGGGCAGGCCAAGAATACGGTACAGATGCCGGGCATTCTGGGCAAACTGCTGGGCGAAATGCCTTACCCAGCAGCCATCGCCACCTTTGCGGGCATCACTGCCCTGATGGGCGGACTGATGGCCCTGGCTATGTCGTCGGTCACTAAGTCGAAGTCGCAAATCGCACAAGTATCGGGCACATCTGTAGGTGCAGGCCGTCTGGCGACGGGCATGCTGACCTACGCAGAGGGTAACGTGAACGAGCTGACCGATCCGGCCTCGCTGACGCCTGGCAGGCAGTACAACGTGGACGGGGCCGACGGCAAGACCTACCGCGCAAAGTACATGGGCAAGGGGGCGAAGACCCACATCACCAACGGCCCGGAATTCCACCTCGTGGGCGAGGCAGGCCGCGAGGCTATCATCGACGCGAAGACCACCCGTCTGCTGCAGATGAACGACACGGGCATCTGGCGCGACATCCAGACGCTCTACAACGGCGGCTCCATCTCCGGGCTGAGCACCCGCCGCCGTCGCGGCGGCGTGAGAGCCTTTGCGGATGGCAACGTCGGGGATTTCGAGGAGATGGCTGATGGCGGAGGGCTGATGGCTGATGGCGGCGCAGACATGGGCTTCGACCCCGCAGCCTTGCAGGCTTCGCTCGACCGCAACAGTGAGGTGCAAGAGCTCCTATTGGAGCGCCTGCAGTATCCGCTGACCGTGGCTGGCACCGGCCCAAACGGTGTGGTGGCCATGTACGACAAGTTGAAGAAGGAGGCCCAGCGCCACGGGGTGGATTATTAGAGAATAGTGAAGAGTGAAGAGTGAATAATAAACAGTTAAGAGATATGGAGCATTTAAGACTTGAAGTATTCGATCGCGAGGGAACGGGCAGCAAGTTTGTCGTGCTGCCTAAGAACACGAGCATCACCATCCGCCGCACGTCGCAGCTGTTCGGCAGCGGCGCACTTTGGACCTACGACTTTCAGCTGAACATCGCCGCCAATGCGCACATCTTCGGCACGGCGGGCGAGATACACGGGAGCCGCTTGCACGAGCAGATAGACAAGCGGAAGGCCCGCCTCTGGGCCGAGAACGTGCCGATGTACCTGGGCTACCTGCGACTGGGCAGTGAGGTGGAGGTGGATAGCGACGGCAATGTTGACGTGAGCTTTGAGAGTGGACAGAAGACGTTCAGCGACCTGATCGAGGGGGCGAAAGCAAATCAGGTGCCATTGATGTCAGACGTGATGATCGGTCTGGCACTGTGGCGGAAGCGTAAAGTATCGGTGAAGGTCAGGCTGAAGGCATCGCCGGTACTCACCACCGAGCACGTCCTGCTGTTGTCGGAGTCGAGTGAGGTGTTCTACCAGACAAACCCTCACACGGGAACACGCGGACGCGACGTGCCGTTCAGTGCCGACGGCGAGGGGGAACTGCAGGCCGTGCAGGAATACCCGAGAATGGTATTCCCAAGACTGGAGGAAGGCACCTTCGACGATCTGACGGGCGAGGGTCTGACAGAAATCGACTGCATCAACACCGACAGTGCCTACGACGACGCCCATCCCTATTGTAACGTAGCCCTGTGCTATCAGCGGCAGGGCTACGAGAAGAAACAGAAGGACGGCAGCGTGCAGACAGACTACAGCGGCGAGCCGGAAGCGCAGCGCGGCTACGAGTATATGCCAGCCAACCGCCTGAACTCGGCTCCGAACTTCTACGTAATCTACTGGCTGCGCTGTCTGATGAAGCACCTCGGCATCCACATCGAGGAAAACCAGATGACGGGCGTGGAAGATCTGAGGCGGCTGTTCTTCGTGAACACGAACTGCGCATACAAGGAACCCGAGACCCTGCGTACCTCCGCCATCGACAGCCGCTACGGAAAGTACCAGTTCCACATGAATGGCAGGAAGATACAGCGGCTCGTGCCTGAATACTTCGGCAGGCGCGAGACGGGCGACTACGACATCCCATCCTTTGAGCGGCGGGAGAACGTGAACGCCGAGGAGAGCGGCTTTACCTGCACCGACTTCAAGTCGGCCACTGGCACCACGCCGCCGGAGCTGAAGAACATCAAGAGCGTGAAGGTTGACATCGAGAGCGTGGAGCGGTGGGAGGACAGCGACCGTGAGCGCTACGAGCGCGACAACGGGTACCTGCACCGCGCATACGCCACGCCGGAATGCTTTCCAGACGCGGAGATATCGGAGACTATCAAGGCCCTTGAGAACGGCTTCGGCATCCGCCTGCTGTTCAGCGACGACTACAAGCGCGTACGCATCGTACTGCTTAGGAACATCTTCCGCAGCACGGCGGTGCAACATATCGACTGCGAGATCGTGAAGCCGGAGGAGAAGGTGGAGAACTGCATACGGGGCTTCCGCATGACCTACGGCGACAAGGACGACACCCACTTCCACTACAAGGGGTTCGACGACCTGCTGCCCCACAAGAAGGAGATGTGGCAGGACAACAGCGACACGCACGATTATTCGAAGTGGAAACTCGATGCAAACTACGCCGACATCATCAAGCGCGTGAACGCCTTCGACAAGACGTGTTACGTGACCCCTGCCACGGGCAACGCCTACGGCATCAAAATCGACAAGGATGCCAAGCGCTACGACGAGCTGTACCCCTCGCTGTTCGGCTACGGCGAGTACATGGACGCCGAGGACGGCGACTGTACGGGCGAGGAGGAGACCATAGAGACAATAGAGATGGGCTTCATGCCGGCCATCATGAACGACCTGAACATGGATCAGGAACGCATGGGCGACACCAAACAGCGGTTCGCCCTGTTCGTGGACGAGACGATGCGTCCACGCCGCCCGGCGCTGAAGGACGACGACACAGACTACAATGACCCCGGCACGGAGTACCCCATCTACGGCAGCGGCGGGCTATACGACGAGAGCGAGGATGCACCGACGCGCAGGATGAAAGCCGACGACGGCATTGTGAAGCCGGGCGAGTTTGCCGTGAGGTCGGACATGTACGCCCGTATGGACGGCTACCAGCTCTATACGACCCTGGTCTTTGGCTCCATCTTCGACATTTTCGAGATTCCCGTGACGATGAACATCGACGGCCACATCAATGAGGGCTACCGGCTGTACCTGCAGGACAACTACACGCCGAACGACAACGGCGTATCGCCCATAGAGACCCACGACTGGGGACTGACGCTGGGCATTATGCGCGGATCGGGCGACGACGCCTACGTGCGCTACGAGGGGGACCCTGACGACAGCGAGGGCAACGACACGTGGGGACTCGTGGCGGGCAGCAGCGTGACGGCACACCCGGACACTTGCGACAACTACGGAAACGAGTGGGACTACAACGGGAAGCAGGAGGGCATCGGACCGGAAGACCGCATCTCGCTGAAACTTCGTGCCGAGAAGCCGAATCCATACTTTGACCCGACGAAGCCGGAGGGCAAGAGTAACCGCCGCTACCTGAAGATAGACAACGAGAACCTGCGGGGGCGCGGGCTCAGTGATCAGTTCTATAAGGAGTATAGCCACTGGATACGTAATGCCCGCATCTGGAAGGGCACGGTGAGGATGGAACTGGCGCAGCTGCTGACCATCGACGACACGGTGCGCGTGACGGTGGGCGACGTGACGGGTTTTATCAAGGAAATGGAGTACAGCATCGACATGCAGACGGGGCTGGGCAACGTGACGCTGCAGGTTATGTATATCTGATTGAAGTTTTGCTGCCCTTGCATTTGTTGCATATCAACTTTAAATTGCCAACACAAAGACGATACGACCATGTTAATAACAACTCAGAACGAGATACAGGCCCTGATGCCTACGGCGCGGTGGGATAAACCCCAAGTGCTGTTCGGCTACCTGGAGGAAGAGGAAGCGGTGGCCCTGGAGCCGCTGCTGGGGGCTTCGCTCTATCAGCATGTGCTGACGGAGTATGACCGGCTGCGGCAGAAGTACATCGACATCACGGCTACCACCGTGCGGCCTACGGGCAAGGCGAAACAGGACCCGAGGCTGGCGCACGCCGACGTGACGGAACGGCTGGAGCAGGTGGCGCAGGGCAAGTACCGCGAGACCTACACCACGCCGGAGGAGGGCGAGAAGGAGGTGCCCGTCACCGACTTGAAGACCATCAAACTCATCCGCATCTGTCAGCAGATAGAGTGGTACCGGATGCTGGCGCACAAGGCTGGACTGCTGACGGTATCGTTCAACGAGGGCGGGGGCATGAATGTGTCTTCAGGCGAGAGCTACGACCCGGCTGACGAGAAGGCGAAGGACAGGGTGGTAAAGGACGCCTGGATGAGCGCGGGCAGGGCGACGGACTCGCTGCTGCTGTTCCTGGA
>CAMPCG010000200.1 GCA_946644025.1 uncultured Prevotellaceae bacterium
CAGGCCGTCGGTCCACGTGCCGAACTCCAGGTCCAGTCCGTTCCGTACGGCCTCGTCCATGTTGTGCGTACCGCCCCAGTCGCTGACCACCACGCCGTCGAACTGCCACTCCTGCTTCAGTATCCGGTTGAGCAGCACGTCGTTATGACAGTTGTGCTGGTCGTTATAGAGGTTGTAGGCACCCATGATGGCCCAGGCTCCGCCCTCGCGCACGGCAGCCTCGAAGGCCGGCAGGTAAATCTCGCGCAGGGCGCGGTCAGACACCTTGACGTTCACCTGGTGGCGATACTCTTCGTCGTTGTTCAGCGCGTAGTGCTTGACGCAGGCTGCCACCCCCTTCGACTGCAGTCCCCTGACGTAGGGCACCACCATGCGTGCGGCCAGCAGCGGGTCTTCGCCCATGTATTCGAAGTTACGTCCACCCAGCGGCGTGCGGTTGATGTTGACGCCCGGGCCCAGAATCATGGCCTTGCCACGATAGAGCGCCTCCTCGCCGAGGCTCTCGCCGTAGAGGCGTGCCATCTGCGGGTTCCACGTAGCTGCCAGACAGGTCAGCGCCGGGAAGGCCACGCACGAGTCGTTGGTCTGGCCGGCCTGTTCCCACTCGTCCCAGAGCACGTCGGGGCGCACGCCGTGGGGGCCGTCGTCAGTCCATAGGTCGGGAATGCCGAGCCGCTTCACGCCCGGTGCGCTGAACTTCGACTGCGCATGTATCAGGGCTATTTTCTCGTCGAGCGTCATGCGCCTGAGCGCATCCTCCACGCGCAGCTCCACGGGTTGCCTCTCGTCAAGGTATAGGGGCAACGGCCCCTGGGCTTTGGCGCTGCCCCCTATGAGGAGCAGCACCAAAGATACCAAAAGCTTGTTCATGGTGAAAAGAGGGTTACGTTATTTCTGGAATACGCGAACGTAGTCAACCTCCATCGTCGTAGGTAGCGCGCTTTCGTCAATGCCGTAAGTGCCACCCCACGTTCCGCCCCAGGCCAGGTTCAGGATGATGTAGAAGGGATCGTCGTAGGGCCAGTCGTCGCGGCCCAGTCCACGATTGTCGTAAGAGAGTTGCACCTGACCGTCAACGTAGGTGGTGATGTTGTCGTGAGTCCACTCTATGGCGTAGGTGTGGAAGTCGTCCTCGGCACCCTCCAGGTACATCTCGTGCGTCACCTGCGTGCCGTTGGAGTGTACGTGGGCGTTAGCGTGCAGCGAGCTGCTCACGTAGTTCGGGTGGCCGCCTACCTCCTCCATGATGTCTATCTCGCCGTCGGCAGGCCAGGAGGTGAAGTTGACGGGCATCATCCAGAAGGCAGGCCACGTGCCCTTACCCTTCGGCAGCTTGATGCTGGCCTCGATGTAGCCGTAGGTCCAGCCCTGCTTCACCTTCGCATAGACGCGGCCGGAATAGACCTTGCCGTCCTCCATGAGACAGTTGATGAGCAGTTTGCCGTCCTTAATCTCCGTCACCTTGGCGCCGCCAGGCGTCAGGTGGTTCACGTAGTACTGCTTCTCGTCGTTCACCGTGCCCTTGCCCCACACCTCGTGGGTCCAGTCTTCGGCGTTCAGCTCCGAGCCCTCGTTGAACTCGTCCTGCCACACCAGTTCGTAGCCCTCGGGGGCCGGGTAGGGGTTGGGGGCTTCCGCCTGCAGGAACGGTATATACTTGCGGGCCGTGCCCGACATGATGACTACCTCGCCCGTACGCTCTTTCTGCACGACGTTCTCGGGTATCACGACGGTGACGGTGCCTTGCTTCTCGGTGGTGCCGTCGGCCGTGACGCTAAGGCGCGAGTCGTTGCTGTAGGCATTCCACTCTACGCCCGTTGTCGTTACGTGGATGGTGTATGTACCACCCTCTGCCGGGGCGCTGATGCTCTCCACGTCGGCCGTTATGGTGGCGTTGGGGGCTGCCTCGCCGGGCTCGTTGTACTTGTCGCCCGCGCAGCTGCTCAGCACTGCCGAGCAGACCATCATCAATGAATATACTAACATCTTTTTCATAATTCTATAGTTCTCTTTATTATTCCTTAATCAACGTAATGTCACTAATCTCAATGAAAGTTCCCACGGGCGAACCGCCGAAGTCGAAGAACAGCGACAGGGCGTGAGCGTCGTTCAGCGGCAGCGTGGCCCCACGGACGGTGTAGGTGTAGGGCTCGCCGGCCTTCACGTCGTGACGTTCGGCAAAGTAGAAGTTGCTGTCGTGCTTCGTGCCGTCGGCCTCGTCGCTCTCCGTCAGCTTGATGGTGATGCCCTCACAGTCGTTCGAGGCCGTGACGGTACACTGGAAACTGTACTTGTCCGTCTGCTTGGTGCTGATGGTGGTGTTGATGGGGAACTGGCCCTGCCACTGCGACGAGCCCATGCCTTCGGGCAGCGTCAGCGACCACGTCCGGCCGCTGTGCTCCCACTCGGGGTCGCCTATCTGCTGCCAGCCGCCGTCGGCAAACCACGGGGTGACGCTGACGAAGGCAGAGCCCTCATCGACGGCTTTCCACAGATTGTCGGAGCTGTCGTAGGAGAGGGCAGTGTCAGCATTGCCGCTCTCGCCGTGCTTCTGGATGATGATGTCAGAGAGCTGCAGCTCGAAGCCTACGGGAGCACCGCCCAGGTCGAGGAAGAGCTTGGCCGTCTGGAAACCGGAGTCCTCGCCGCTCTTCTGGGCCTTCACGCCGATGAACTCAACGTAGTTCTCGCCTGCCTGCAGCGTTACCGCACCATTATAAATCAGGGTGTTGTCGTCGTCGCCCTCGTCGCAAATCTTGAAGGTCATGCGACCCAGGTCGGCACTGGCCTCAATCTTGGCGCGTACGTCGTAGAGCTGACCAGCCTCTATGCCCACGTTGGCGTTGTGGATGGAGCACTGAGCCTGCCACTCGCTGCCGCCGTTCTCAGTGGCCACGATGGTATAGACGCCACCGGCGAAGGAGAACTGCGGGTCGCCTATCTGCTGCCAGCCGCCGTCGGCCCACCAGAACTGCATCTGGCCAATCGTGTTGAAGTCGTGGCCCAGGTTGTCGGGCGAATCGACTGCCACCCACGTAACGCTCGGCTCTGCGGGCGTGTCGCCGCCAGGCAGCACGGTGCCGTCGTCGTTGGCGTGGTCTTTCAGCACCACGTTGCGCAGGTTGATGTGCGTTTCGCCAGTAGCGTGGCCGTAGTCGGTAGCCAGCTTGACCTGCTGCAGGTTCTTGCCCGGCACGTCGCTCTTCCATACGATGTACTCCTCGCCGGCCTTCAGGTCAACGTGTTCCTCGATGATGAAGTCCGAGTCGGTCTCGTCGGTCAGCTTGATGATGACGCCGCTGATGTCGCGGTCGCTGCTCAGTATGCAGGAGAAGTCGTAGTGCGTAGCGTCGTTGATGCTGAGGTTGGTGTGGAAGTGTACCTGAGCCTGCCAGTCAGCGTAGCACTCGCCCGGCACCGTGATGTTGTAGTCGTTGTCGCCACCCTGGAAGGCTGCCTCCAGGACCGGCGTCTGCTCGTTGCCCCAGCTCGGGTCGGGGTTGTAGTAGAACGACATGACGGGTGTAATGCCCTTCCACATGTTGAAGTCGCTGTTGGCGTTGAAGCCCTCAAACTTCTTCTCGCCCTCCTTGCTGGTGAAGATGAAGCGCCAGGCTATGCTCTGGTCGGGTTTCTCGTAGATGAGCACCATCTTCGAGGCCGTGAGCGTCTCTACGCGGAAGCGCGGATTGTTGTACTGGTCGTCAGAGCTGATGTAGGGGAAGAACGTCTTGGGGGCCAGCTCGATGTAGTCCACCTCGTTGACCACACCCTCGGAGTCGGTCCAGTTACCCTTCTTAAACTCGAAGGTAGAGTTCTGAAGGACGTTGGCCAGGTCGAAGTCGGCAGTGGCACCGCCGTTGTCCCACAGCGAACAGCCAATGTTGATGTAGGTCTTTCCGTCGGCACCCGGGTCGTACGTAAAGCTTCCGCCCGTGGTGTTGTCGGCCGTGAAGGTGATGCGGTCGTCATAGACGCCGAAGTCTTTCTTCTCGTCGGGCGATGCGTTCCACCAGCCCGTACCGTCGCCGCCCCAGGGGCCGCAGGCCAGGTGGGCGGGCTCGGCGCTGTCAATGCGCCACTGCTTGTCCTTGATGCGGTTCAGCTGGGTGGTGAAGCTGGCCTTCGTCTCGTTGAAGGTAAAGGTCTTCTTGATGCTTCCCTGACTGAAGCCGTTGCGGTTGCCCAGCTTCATTTCTACGGTGTAGGTGCCGGCCTTGTTGTTCTGCCAGCCGGCAGTGTTCAGCGTCGAGTAGGCGGCACCGTTGAAGATCCAGATGGGGTAGGTGCCCTGCTTCTGTGGATAGCTGACAATAATCTGGTTTACCTCCTGGTCAACCTCCAAGTTGAAGTCTTCGCCGGCCACGGTAGGTATCTTCGTCTCGTCTGCGCCGTCAAAGCTGTCGGGCGAGCAGGCTACGGCTAAGGGTAAGAGGGCGAACAGGCTGAGGGGTAAAACAGCCTTTGCCAGTCCTTTAACCTTATTATATATGTTCTTGTTCATAGAGTTTTACTGTTTATTGTTTCTGTTGTTTGATTTGTTTCCCCCAATCCCCTCCCCCTCGGGGGAGGTTGGGAGGGGGCTCTTAATAGTTATTTTGCTTCAGCGTCGGGTCAGCGTCCAGCTCGCTCTGGGCCAGCGGAATGTGCTTCTTGCTCGGTGTCCAGGCGTTGGTGCGGTAGCCATAGCTGTCGGGTACGAGTACAGAGGCAGCCTTGCCCGTGCGCACGAGGTCGAAGTAGCGCTTGCCCTCGCCGCAGAACTCCAAGTGGCGCTCCTGCAGAATGTCGTCGGCCGTCACGGACGAGAGGTTGCCCAGTCCGGCGCGAGCACGCACCTCGTTGACGTAGCCGGCGGCCTCGGCGGCACTGCCTCCTGTGGATAGCAGCAGCTCGGCAGCGTTGAGCAGCGTCTCTGCGTAGCGGTAGATGCGCTTGTTGTTGTTATAGTTCAGGTTCTTCGAGGTGGGGCAGTCCTTGTTGTTGTCGCTGTACGGACGGTACTTCTTCAGCCAGATGTGGGTGTCCTGGTAGCGCTCGGTGTAGCTGATGCCGCGCACGTCCCAGCAGGTAGCATCGCGGCGCTGGTCGCCTTCAGCAAACATGTTGTAGGTCTCCACGCGCATGGGCAGGAAGCCCCAGCCGTCCTCGCCGGCATTCCAGCCGTCGCCGCCGGGCCACGTGTTGGGCGAAATGAGCGTAGGCAGCACCGAGCCGCCGGCGTTCAGTGCGGCAACACCCCAGTCGCGCTGGGCCTGGTCGTCGTTGTAGTTAATCTCGAAGATGCTCTCCTTGCACCACTCGCCGCTCTCTTCCCAGAGGTTGCTGAAGCTGGGGTTCAGCTCGTAGTCGGCTGAGGCAATGATCTCCTTCATGTAGCTCAGGGCCTTCGGGTAGCGGGCCGTGTCGTTCTGGTACATCACCATTTCGGCGTAGAGCATGTAGGCCATGGCCTTGCTTACGCGGCCCGACTCGGCAGCACTCCAGCGCAGGGGCAGCACGCCCGAGGCGATGATGTCCTCCAGTTCGGGCAGCAGCTGGGCGTATATCTCGTCAGCCGTCATCTGCGGTGCCGTGTAGGGCGAAGAGAGGTTCTCCAGGTAGAAGGGCACGTTGCCGTAGTAGTGCCACAGGATATTA
>CAMPCG010000201.1 GCA_946644025.1 uncultured Prevotellaceae bacterium
TTCAGCAATATGTCTTTTAATATGGTCAATGAGCTTCCGTGTGGGTATGACTTTTTCCTCCACGTCGGCTTGGTCTATGTCAATGGAGCAGTTGTAATCACCGTCTTCCCTCAGTTTCTGTAGTTGGGAGTACAGTTTACCTTCTGCCACGGAAAACGATCCAAACTTGACATAGAACAGACTGAACTTGTTCACTGCCCCTCGGTGTGTCCCGACTTCGTGTTTCTCACTGATGAGCAGTGCGCTCACAGCATGGAAAAGTGCGTAGTACAATCGATTGGCGGCCAGCCCCCACAGACGGTTCTGCAGTTGCACCTCCATTTCCTCAAGCGTCTTGTCCGATTTTTCAAGTTCGAGTATGACGAGCACTCTTCTGTCTTCTTCCCTAAGACTCATAAATCAGCTGTTTATCTTCTTCCACATTATAAAAGAACATGGAATGAGGTCCATTATACCAATAATCTTTAGTGAATGTGCGAGCACTGATGTCCTCATTGAGATTCCATCCCATTTCGGTGAAGGGCCATGCGTATTTGTCCCAGTCATCCCTGCTGCGCTCAGGCTTGTCAAGCAAGACAAGCAAATCCCAGTCTGAGTCCTCATGGTAGTCGCCCCGTGCACGTGAACCATATAGGTAGACAGTGCTTCCCTTGGGCAGTACTTGCTGTGCTACCTGTTTGATGTGGTCAATTACGTTTTCTTTATCCATGAGTGTCACTTCGCACAGAGTTTTTCTGTTCATGCCCCAGGCTCAATCCTTGTTGTACCATCTTGGGTCTCCCTGTCCGGCCTCCTGCTGGGCGGCGGCTGGGGTGAACTCTGCGTTGGCGGGGTCAATGGCGGGGTCGGTGGTGAGCCACAGTCCGGGGTTCTTGATGCCCGTCTGCTGTGAGCTGGCATCGGCGCCGTCGCGCCAGCAGGTGTTGTTGTTCACGTCCCATGTGGGGTTGTCGCTGCCCTGTCCCTTGTTCAGTCCGGTAAGGAAGTTGGGCTTGCCGCAGTCCTGTATGATGGTGTTCTTGAGTGTGTAGTGGTAGGTTGTCTGTCCGTTGTGGTAGTCGCAGACGTTCTTGCCGTAGGCCAGGTTGGCCAGTGTGCAGTTGACGATGGCAACCCATCGCTGCTCCTCGTCGCTGACGTCCTTGGGTCGTCCGCCGTGCTGTATGAAGAAGCACTCGCAGCGCTCACGGCTGAAGACGGTAGCGTTCTTGATAGTGAAGTCGGTGATGAATCCCGACTTCATGTAGACGAAGGCCGCGTTGTTGGCTGTGGGTAAGGTTTTGTCGACCTCCACCACGGTGTTGTTGATGCTCACCGTGCGCACGTTGTACTTCGTAGCGTTGCTGGCCATGATGCTGCTGCCCAGCTTCGTGATGTTGCAGCCCTGCACCACCACGGGGTCCATGATGAAGTAGCAGCCCTTCTCGCCAATGAGGTTCTGTATGCTCTCGCTGGGTTCGTCGCTGAAGTTGATGATGGCCTTGTTGGTGGCCTGGGCGTCGATGTTGAGGTATTTCAGCGTGAAGCCGGCGTAGGTCTCGAAGTAAGAGCCGGCCCCCATGACGACGTTGGCGTAGTTGCTCTTCGACGACGAGCGCAGCGTCACCTGGTGTCCGTCGAAGTCAATCTTCCCCGAGAGGGTGTAGTTTCCGCCCGGTGTCAGGTCGTAGCACAGGTGGGTGCCATTGTCCTCGGGCAGCGGGTTGGCCTCGAACCATGCTTTCAGGTCCGAGCCGTCGGGAATCTCGGCGTAGGTAGGCAGGAAGGTGTTGAAGAGCAGCTTGGTGTCCTCCTTGGCTTCGGAGTTGTTGTATTTCTCATTTCCCAGGGCGCGTATGCTGAGGCTGTAGTTCGTGTCCTCCTCGCGGCTGACGTCGAACGAGCATCCGTCGATGGTGTCAGTCTTTACGGTGACGGGGTGGTCGGGGTCGTTCACGTTGCAGAGTTCCACGGCGTAGCCACCTGCACCATAGACCACGGGCCAGGCGATGGTCATCATCGAGCCGTCGGGACTTGCCGTGATGCTGATCTTGTCGTTCTCGGGCGACGTCAGCGTCGTGTTCTTCACCTGGGGGCTCCACGACTCGTCGGCGTCGTAGTGGTCGGCACACGACAGGACGAGTACGCTGCCGATGGCGGCGAAGAATGGTTTATAATAATGTATATACATATTTTTATAGGGTTTTGGTAATTATCTGAAACAAATTTGAATAATATGACAGCCATATTATTCAAATTTGTTTCAGATATCAGTTAAATATAAGCTTCCTTGACTTTATTCTCCTCCGGCCATGATGGTGATGATGCTGGAGATGTCGGCCACGTCTACCGATCCGTCCTTGTTCACGTCTCCGGCGGGATTGTTGGTTCCGTCGGCCATGATGGAGATGACGTTCGATATGTCGGCCACGTCCACGGTATTGTCTCCGTTCACGTCGCCCTTCACTTCGGGCTCATCGGTCTTAGCCCAGTAAGCCTCGTGTTCGGGGAAGTCGGCCACCATCTGTGCCTTGATTTCTCCTGCGGTCATGGGGCTGTTCTTGATGAGCAGTCGGGCGAAGGCGAAGGGAGCGTCGAAGCTGTCGGCCTCGCTGGCGCTGCCCACCTGGTTGCCGCCCAGTGCTACATATTTCAGGTCGGCGCCGTTGGCGAAGAGTCCTGCCTGTGCGCTGCCGCAGTTCCACTCGTTCTTCAGCTGTCCGTCGATGTATACCTGAGCGGTCTCGCCATTGAGGACGGCGGTGTAGTAGTGCCACTTCTTGTCGGCCAGCCAGTCGTTGGCTCCGCTGCACACGGTGTTGCTGCCGGCCACGTTCTGCTCGGCGGTATAGTCACACTTCGTGCCGTTGTCGAGCATGGCCGTGCCGTCATACTGCAGGGCGAAGAGCGGTGCGCCGTTGCCTTCCTTCAGCTCGTCGTAGGCAGTGAGCAGGGGAGCACCCTTGTAGCTGTCGGAGTCGTCGTCCTTCGGGGCCTTCATCCACACGCCGAGTGAGAATGCCTGCGTGTTGGCCGAGTGTGCCAGCACGTCTTCGGGCAGCAGACAGTAGCTTGAGCGCACCGTGCCGCTGTTGCCCTGGAAGTAGTCGCTGAAGATAATCTCCTCCAGCTCCCTCTCGGCAGTCTCGCCGCCGGGGTAGTAGGTGGTCTGCACGAGGGTTGACTCCTTGAAGGTTTCAGCGTCGTATTTCTCCGATGCGAACTTGCCGTTGCCCATGGCCTTCTCGCCCTTCCACGTCACGCGGTCGCCGGTCTCGGCGTCCTCGTAGGTAGAGAAGTTGGTGGTGAAGACGTAGGCAGCCTCGATTCCCTGGATGAGCTCCTCGGCGGTGATGCCCTCGTGGAACTCGAAGCCTCCGAAGCCTATCTGGCTGGAGTGCTGGAACACCCAGTACTCCTCGCCCGGCTCCACGTCGAAGGTGAGCCATCCCCAGAAGATCTGGTTGCCGTTACCGATGACATACTGCCAAGTCTGGACGTATGCGATGGAATCGCCGGGGTCAGCGTTCTTCACGGGGTCTTCACTAAAGGCCTTTGCTGCCTTTGTGTACTGTTCGGCTGCATAAATGTTGTGTACGGAGTCTACCTGCTCCACGGTGAGCAGCTTCTTCTTGCCGTCGGCATCGTTCACGCCGTTGATGTAGCCCGAGGCAAAAAGTCGCTCGGCTTGCTTGGTGGCAGCATTGACGACGAAGGTCTTGCGGTGACCCTTGTTGGCCCACACCTTTACCTTGAAGGCGCCCTGGGCCTCGGCCGTGAACTTATAGTACAGTCCGGTGATGGGCATACCCACGGAGCCGTCGGGCTCATAGTAGACGTACTCGGCCTTGTACGAGCCCTCTACGGGCACGTCGTCCTTCGTGTTCTGCACGCAGAGCATGTCCACGTAGGGGTTGCCCGTTCCTGTGATGTACCAGAAGTCGATGTCGCCCTGGTTCTTCAGTCCCCAGTTCACGTCGTTCCAGGCACCCACGGAGGCCACCTCGTAGACATTCTCACGTCCCTCGACGGGAGCGCCGGGCACAATCTGCTGTGCGCCGCCGCCTACCACCTCGTCGTTGGCAGGCGTGGTGCCGCCGACGGCCGTCACCGTGGCCTTTCCGGCCTTGATGGTGATGATGCTCTTGCCGTCCTCGGTGTTGTTGGCCACGCCGCCGCTCTCTCCGGCCACTGCTGCAAACTCAGGGGCCAGCTTACCGTCGACGATGGCGCTGTAGTTCTCGCTGTTCTCGGGAATGACAATGTGGGGCTCGTCGCCGCCCTGGTCGTCGCTCACGGTGTATTCAAAGCCATAGAAGCCCAGCTTCGACCCTGTGCAGTAGACCTTGTAGGTTTTGCCGCCCTTGACGTCGAACGTATAGGTCTTTGACACCTTTTCAGCTTCCGTGATGCCGTTGAAGGCCGACAGTGCCGTGCCGTTCTCGGTGACGTAGAGGGCCTTGTCCTTGTTGATGTTCACGGCCACGGTTATCGAGCCGTTCTTGGCGGGCTGCAGGATGTACTGTGTGCCTCCGTCCTCTGAGCCGTTCACGCCGTTGCCCTTCGTGTAGGCAGGATAGCCGTCGATGGGGGTGTCTCCGACGGGGTCGGTGAAGTCGGCCTGACCGGCCAAGCCAAACGTCAGCGTGATGTTGGCAACTGATGTCACCTGTGTGCCGGCTGCAAAGTCGCCACTTCCTGCCTCGAGGGCATACTTTCCCTGAGCCTGGGCACAGAGTGCCATGCAGGTCAGAGCCATCATAGTAAATAGTTTCTTCATAAGTTTTGTATTAGTTTAGATTAGTAATATTTTCAAGGAGGTGAGGAGATGAGAATATGAGGAGGTAAAGTTGGTTAGACTCGTCCTTTTCAATTTCTCCTAAAACACCGCGCAAATATAATAATTAATTATGTAACGGTTACACTTTGCTATAGTGTTTTACAAATAATTAACAGAATAAGCCAGGATAGTATTTCGCCCATTCCGCAACATTCATTACCTTTGCACCCCTTCAACACCTAACCTCCTTACCTCCTTATCTCCCTACCTACTCAACAATGAGCAATAACCTCTCCTCTCCCCCCGACTACCGTCACGACACGGTGCTGCCCCTTCCCCTGGAGGTGACGGCCGACGCCTGGGCTGTCGACGCTGCCTGTTCGGGCAATCCCGGCCCCATGGAGTATCAGGCTATCGACCTGCAAACGGGCTACCGCGTGTTTCACTTCGGACCTGTGAAGGGCACGAACAACATCGGCGAGTTCCTGGCCATTGTCCACGCCCTCGCCCTTTGCTGGCAGCGGGGACTCCACCAGAAGACCATCTACTCCGACAGCTACAACGCCATACTCTGGGTGCGCAAGCGGCAGTGCAAGACCAAGCTGGAGCGTACCCCCCAGACGGAGCAGCTCTATCAGATTATTCAGCGTGCCGAGAACTGGCTGCGCACCCACGACTACCGCAACCCCATTGTGAAGTGGGAGACCAGCCGCTGGGGCGAGGTGCCCGCCGACTTCGGCAGGAAATAGTCACGGGGCTGTCGGTATTTTTACAAATACTGTCTGTGTTTTTACAAACACTGTCAGTGTTTATACAGGTTCTACAAGAATCTGTGTGGGCCAATACCGTGATGAAGATATGAGCTATATG
>CAMPCG010000202.1 GCA_946644025.1 uncultured Prevotellaceae bacterium
TAATCCGTGTAATCCGTGTAATCCGTTGTTTAAGCCATGCTTGGCGTTCAGGGAAGGAATTGACAGATGGCCTGGAAACTGAAATATCGCTGTAAGGGTTGCGGCTACGAGACCGAGGTGTATGAGGGCCGCGGCCTGTTCCGTCAGCAGATTACGCCCATGTCTTGTCCTGACTGCAAAACCATCCAGAACATCGTCGTGGGTGGCATCATTGCCGATGTGGCCCCCTCCTACAGGAGCGAGGTGGGACGGCTGTGCCTGAACTGCGGCAGCGATAATATCAGGATATGGGACATGAAGACCTGCCCGAAGTGTCAGGGAACGATGGAATTTACGGGAGAAAAGGAGTACTGGACGTGATACTCGCCCCCAGGATGGCAGGGCCTTTAGGCAGATAGCCCAATGTTAAAAACAACACACCACAGGCAATAAAAACCATATTACTCTTGGCTGTTTCAATATTCTTTTGTACTTTTGCAACTGATAAGATATTATCCTTATCTTTCAGAATATGATGGAAACAAATAATATGTTGTCTGTTCTTGATGGCTTTACTCTCAACAATCCTGATGATATAGCCAGAGAAATTGCCGATGACTTCCGCAAACGCCGCATAGAGAAGAATCTTACACGCGAACAGGTGGCCGAACGGTCAGGAGTGGCAGTGAGCAACATCGTAAGGTTTGAGCAAAAGGGATTGATTTCTCTTAAAAACCTCATAGGTATTGCTATGACTTTGGGGTACACCTCAGAGATAAAAAGCTTGTTCGGTCAACCGAAATATGCCACGATGGAGGAACTGACACAAATTCGCAAGAACCAAAACAAGAAAAAGGCTCATAGAGCATGATGAAAATTGAACTGCTTCGTGTGAATTACCACGGCCGACTGGTTGGTACTCTTTCGCTGACACCCGACAACAAATTGTGTGCCTTCGAGTATGCTCCTTCTTGGTTGGCCGACGGTTTTAGCATCTCTCCGTTGGAACTACCACTGCGCCAAGGATTATTCTTGGCGAAGTCCTCCCCTTTCTTCGGCAATTTCGGCATCTTCGAGGATTGTCTGCCCGATGGCTATGGACGCTATCTGCTTCACAAGCTGCTACAGAAGGAAGGTATAGACGACTTCAAACTGTCTGCGCTTGACCGTCTGAGCATTGTAGGCAGTGGTGGCATGGGAGCGTTGACCTTTGAACCAGAAACCTCTATCAAACAGGGAACGGATGTGACAGACTTTGATTTGTTGCAAGAGAAAGCTCTGGAGGTATTGAGGGAAAAGCAGGACGATGATGCCGGACTTCTACTGTATAATAGCGGCAACAGCGGTGGCGCTCGTCCAAAAGCCGTGTTTTCTGACGATGAAGGCCACTGGCTTGTTAAGTTTCGTCACACCTACGACCCGCAGGACATGGGACGACAAGAGTACCATTATAATGAGGTGGCCAGACAATGCGGTATCAGTGTGCCAGACTTTAAGCTGATAAACGGACGCTATTTCGCTTCTCGCCGATTCGATATAGATGCTGAAGGCAACAGAATCCATACCGCCACGGCTGGAGGACTACTCTGCATATCGCTCTCCAATCCTGTCCTCGACTATAGTAACTTGCTTGCACTGACAGGCTATCTTACACAGAATGTGATGGACGTGGAGGAAATGTATAGACGCATGGTGTTCAACTATCTTACCGACAACAAGGACGACCACTGCAAGAATTTCAGTTTCCTGGTTGCTCGAACTGGTAATAGTTGGAAGTGGCAACTCGCACCTGCTTACGACCTCACCCTATGTACAGAAGGGTACAACGGCGAACATGCCACTTCCGTCAACGGCACCGGGCATCCTTCCATCAAAGATTTCATTGCCGTGGGAACCAAGATTAAGATTAAGGAGCAACGATGCAGGGAAATCATTGATGAAGTAAGGAACAACTGCATCGACCTTACTCGCTATACTATCAAGATGTAGCCAGCCCTACTCACATGTAGGAACTGTACCATTAAAGTGTAGAAAAACAAAACCCGCTGAAAACAGCGGGTCTTAATTAGAGCGGAGAGAGCGAGATTCGAACTCGCGAACCGGTTTTGCCGGTCACACGCTTTCCAGGCGTGCCTCTTCAGCCACTCGAGCATCTCTCCTTTTGTCGTCGCCGCAGCGCAGTGAAGCGCCTTGGCTCTCTACGCTTTTACGTAAAGCGCGTGCAAAGGTACGAACAAAAAACGAGATAAGCGAATGTTTTTAAATATTTTAACCGAATTGTGGCGTTGCGGTAACTGCTCCGTCACAAGTTCTTTCTTGACACTGATTGAACTGATTGGACTGATTTTCACTTTTCTCGTCGCCGCATAGGGCGGCTGTAGCTGCCCAAGTTCAGTATTATTCAGTCCGACCAGTCCAATCAGTGTCCAAGATGATGTGGCTTTTTATTTGAAGCGTTTCTTGAACTGGATGTATTCGTCGCACATGGAGACGTAGTCGCTCTCGGGAGCTTTGCTGAAGCGGTTGAAGGTGGCGAGGGCAGCAAAGGCCTTGTACTGCAGGGACTCGGTGCGTGGCAGGGTGAGGTATTTGCTCTCTTCACTGCTCCATTCGGTGGTGTACCAAATCTGGTCTTCGGGGTAGAGTCCGCTGTAGGCGAGGGCGAAGAGCACGCGCTCCTTCAGCTTCTGGTCTGCCGTCTGGCTGGCCTCCTTGAGCAAGGTGCGTGCCTTTGCCAGGAAGTCGGTCTCGTTGGCCCTGACGCTGTCGGTGATGCTCTTTGCGTCGCTCAAGAGGAACCAGCAGTCGCCGGTGTAGGTGGCCTGTGCGTATCTTATGGCGAGGTCGTAGCATCGCTTTTGGCGTGCATCCCTGTTGAGCACGTTAAGTTCCTGCTCGAGGGTCTCCATTTCGGCGGCGAAGGCCAGCTTCGGGTTCAGCCTGAGCGTGACGGGTGTGTCGCTGTAGACCACTTCGTCCTTGAGCCACTGGCGCTTGATCCAGGGCTCGACGGCCCATGAGCGGTGGGCGGCGTAGGGTGCGTAGCCTTTCTGGGAGTAGTATGTGGGCGGCACGCGCTTGAGCCACTCCTGGGCTTCTTTCCACTGGCACAGCCTCATGTGCTTGGTGCCCATGAGGTCGTTCATGGCCGTGTCGTTGAGCTCGAGCTGGGGAGCGGCGTAGGTGTCGATGGGCGAGCTGCCGGGGTGCTTCGTGTAGGCGATGAGCTTCTTCAGGTTGGCGATGCTCATGGTGTCGATGTACTCCAAGACGCTGTAGTCGCCCACGGAGCGCAGCAGCGAGAGCGCCGTCCCCGTGCGTCCGGCGTCGGTGTAGCGCTTGGCGAGCACCTGGTGTACGATGCGGTCCTTGGCCCTGTGGTAGTAGTCGTCGTCCTTGCTCATCGTGTCGATCCACTTCAGCTCCTCTGCCAGGTGTGCGTCCAGGCTGGGGTCGCTCTTCGAGGCGGTGGCTGTCGAGATGTAGAGTCGCAGCACTCGGGCGCAGTCCTTCATGCGCTCCGTGCCCTCCATGCTGGCCGTCCTTCCTATGTCGGCCCTTGCCATGAGCTGGTTGCCGAAAAGGTACTCCAGCCATGCCAGTGCGCTCTGCCATATAATGGGCTGGCGTGTGCGTCCCTCGCTGACGGCCTTACGTGCCAGCTGGCACATCTGCATGGCCTCGCTCTTCTGTATGTCGCGTATGAAGAGCTTGCCTTGCGTGCCCCATCCCTCGTCGTAGACGTCGACGGCCTCCTGGGCATTGTTCACGAAGTCCTGCAGCAGGAAGGGCAGCACGGCCGAGTTGGGGTCGCGGGCGTACTCCTCGCTGATGGCCTGGCAGGAGCGCCGCTCGTAGTACTGCGTCATGAGGCTCTGCCAGTCGCCCAGCTCGGCAAAGATTTGTCCGGCCTCGTCGGCGCGCCCTGTGTGCAGCAGTGCTCCGGCGTAGATGTCGCGCATCATGTCCTTGTAGACGGTCCAGATGTAGGCGTTAGCCGTCTGCTCCCAGAAGGTGACGTTCTCCCGATGCTGTCCCAGGAGCATGTTGCAGCGCATGTAGAGCAGTGCGTGCTGGCTGCGCAGCTTCGTGCGCAGCTTGCCCTGTGCGTAGTTCTTGACCTTGAGCAGTGTCTGCCGGCGCTGTGCCAGCTGCTCCTTTGTGGGGTAGTTCCACTGCTCGTCGCTCACCTCGCGGGCACATTGCAGGTAGAGGTCGAGGTGGTCCAGGTAGGACGACATGAGCTGGTCGCCGAGCTGGGCGGCCTTTTCCTTCACTTCGTCGATTCTGAAGTAGAAGTACTCGCTGTCGCCTATGCCCAGGTAGGTCTTCCAGTTGGCGTTGCACGTGTCGTCGGCGCGGTCGCGGAACTCCTGCTGCTCGTAGAGGTTGTAGAGGTAGCTGTTGTGTGAGTCGCCCCAGATGCAGGCGCTGGAGCGGAGGGCCGACACCAATAGGATGATGCTAACGGCGATAGATTTTACGGTATGTGTCATGGTCGTATCTGTTTATGTTCTTCTTGTCCAGGCTATATATTAATATGGTGTTGCTCATGTCGTTGCGTGTCTGCTCCACCATCTTCTTCACGCTGAGAATCTCGGCCGAGTCCACGGTGTGCTCTATCCGCACGCCGCCGATGGTGCGCTGCCAGGCGTAGACGGGGTAGGCGGCGGCCAGGGACAGCGGGTAGTCGGGGAGGTAGCGCATGTAGGGCTGCACGTCGCGCAGGTCGAGGATGGGGTTTCGCTCGGTGAATTTCTTCGGGTCGCCGGTGTTGTAGACCATGAGCACGCCGTAGTCGGCGGGCGGTGCGGGCATGGACAGCTGGTGCAGGCGTATGGTGGTGGAGAGCGCCATGCCGTGGCGCTTGGCCTCGCGGCGCACGTCGGCGAGGAAGTCGTAGTAGGTCTTGCGGCTGCGCAGTGTGTAGTCGCAGTCCACCTGCAGCTCCCGGGCGGGGGGCAGGTCGTGGGTGTCGTTCATCTGCACCACGCGGGCCACGAGCTTCTCGGCCAGGCCCGGCCATCCGCCCTTGGGCGCCTTGCTCATACAGTCCTCGGTGATGTAGACCGTGGGCACCAGCTCAAGGCCGGCCCCCACCAACCTCCCCCCGAGGGGGAGGCTATCGTGTTGGATAATGTCTGGGGAAATAGCCTCCCCCTCGGGGGGAGGTTGGTGGGGGCTGCCCTCGCCTTCTGGAGTAGTTTGTTGGGGGCTGTCAAAGTGTATCGTGGCGTTGGGCATGGGCTGCCCGTCGGTCATCACCACGTCGAAGTACCGACAGAAGACGCGCTCAATGTCGTGCTCCTGCAGGAAGGCCGTCTCTGTGGAGTCCAGGCTCCACGTGGTGCGCCAGTAGTAAGCGGCGTTCTCCACAGGCAGCGCAGGCACCACATCGCCGCGATGCCGGCATCCTATGAGCAGGAGCAAGAGTAGCAACAGGCCAGCGCGGCCCTTATTGATGCAGATACCCATCCGATGAAATTGTGAGAAAGCCGTTTCGAGGAGCAAAAGTACAACAATTTCCCGAGACGGCAAAACTTTTTGCGCGATTATTTTCCTCCAAGCCGGCTTTAAGTATATTGAGTATACTTTAAAAAGTATGGATATGAGCATACAACGTAAAAAACTATGCGC
>CAMPCG010000203.1 GCA_946644025.1 uncultured Prevotellaceae bacterium
CAAGGAATGTGATATGTTGTCCTTTTTTCAACTTGACTTTATATGCACCTATATGTTGGGTGATTCCACCAGCCTCACCGGCAATGACGTTAGTCTTGCGTATATAGTCGAGGAGTGAGGTCTTACCGTGGTCGACGTGTCCCATGACCGTCACGATAGGTGCTCGTGGCTGGAGGTCGTTCTCGTCGTCCTCCTCCTCGTGTATAGCGTTCTGCACTTCTGCAGAAACGTATTCAGTGGTGAATCCGAACTCTTCTGCAACGAGGTTGATGGTCTCTGCTTCGAGTCGCTGGTTGATGCTGGCCATTATTCCTATGGCCATGCAGGTGCTGATGACTTTCACCACGGGCACGTTCATCATCGTAGCCAGCTCTGACACGGTAACAAATTCCGTGAGTTTCAGCACTTTGCTCTGTGCTGCCACTGCTGCCAGCTCTTCGCTGAGGCGTTCTGCCACTGCGTCGCGCTTTTCGCGGCGATATTTTGCGCCCTTCTTGTTTTGAGTGGTCTTCGAGGTGAGCCGTGCCAGCGTCTCCTTTACCTGGCGTGCCACGTCCTCCTCGCTGACCTCTATGGGCTTGGCGGACTGTTTCTTGTTCTTGTTCTTCTTCGACTGGCTCTGTGCCTGTTCGTTGAAGTTCTGGCTTCCGTTCTTGCCCTTTTTCTTTCCTTGTCCCTGCTGTTGCTGCTGCTGGCGTGCTGCGGCCTCTATGTCAACCTTTCCTGAGCGTATGCGCTCTCTTTTGCGCTTCTCTCCGCTTGCTTGTCCGGCAGCTGTCGTTCCGCGCTGCTGTGCAGCTTTTTCCTCTCGCTGCTTGCGTTTCTCCTCTTTCGATTTCTTCTTGGGGCGAGTGCTCTGGTTGATGCTCGAGAGGTCAATCTTTCCCAGCACGTTCACCTTCGGAGCCATCTTTGCTTCGCTCTTCAGGGTGTACACTTCCTTGACGGGAGCCGGCAGGGGTGTCTTTTCTGTATCTTCTTGTATATCTTGTTGTTGTACTGTCTCTTGCGTGGCCTCTGTTGCGGGTGTCTGTGTTTCCTGAGGCCGTTTTTCCTCCTCTGTCTGCTTGGTCTCCTGCTGTATTGGCTTGGGGGCTGCAGTTGTTTCCTTTTCAATCTTGGCCGGGCTCTCGGCAGCAGCCTTCGGCTCAGGTTTGTTTTCTACTGGGCTTGCAGATGTAGCTGCTGCAGGTTTAGCCTTTCCCACGTTACTGAGGTCGATTTTGCCCAGGGGCTTGAACTGCTGCCTCTGTGCCATTTTCTCCTCTGTCTTGGTGATGGCCTTTGTCTCTTCGGGCTTTTTCTCCTTTGGTTTCTTGGGGAAAAGCTTGTCGGCCTGGGTCTTTACGGCCTTGTCGCCACTGAACTCCTGCACCAAGGCTTGATACTGTTCGTCGCTAATCTTGGTGTTGGGTGTGGTGTCGTCGCGTATTTCTCCCAGACTGGTTTTCTTTTTGAGGAAATCAACTGCCGTTTGAAGTCCTATGTTCAGTTCTGTCAGTACTTTGTTTAATCTGATGCCCATCTACTTAATTTCCTATTTACGAATTTACGATGTTACGATTTGGCTGCGCGTTGTTTTTTCATTCGAACTCTGCCTTGAGTACTTCGAGCAGGTGGTCTACGGTTTCTTCTTCCAGGTCTGCCTTCTCTATGAGCAGTTCTCTTGGTGCGTTGAGTACTTCGCGTGCGGTGTCATATCCCAGTGCCTTGATAGCGTCGATGACCCACTGGTCTACTTCGTCGCTGAACTCGTCGAGGTAGATGTCCTCGTCGTTCTCTCCCTCGTTGACCACTCTGAATACGTCGATGGTGTACTCTGTGAGCATGGATGCGAGCTTGATGTTCATTCCGCTCTTTCCGATGGCGAGGCTCACCTCTTCTGGCTGCAGGTATACCTCTGCCTTGTGGTTTTCCTCGTCGAGTGTGATGCTTGTGACCTTTGCCGGCGACAGTGCGCGTTGTATGAAGAGCGACGTGTTGCTGGTATATGCGATGACGTCAATGTTCTCGTTCTGCAGTTCCCGTACTATGCCGTGAACGCGCGAGCCCTTCACGCCCACACATGCTCCCACGGGGTCTATGCGGTCGTCGAAGCTCTCCACGGCCACTTTTGCCCTTTCTCCCGGCATTCGTGCCACCCGTCGTATGGCTATGAGTCCGTCGCTTATCTCGGGCACCTCGGCCTCGAGCAGTCTCTTGAGGAACTCGGGACTGGTGCGTGAGAGCATGATGCGCGGCACGTTGTTGTCGTTGTTCACCTCTTTCACCACGGCGCGTATGGTCTCGCCCTTGCGGTAGTTGTCGGTGGGTATCTGATCTCCCTTGAGCAGGTGGAGCTCGTTGCCCTCGTCGTCCATGAGCAGCACTTCGCGCTTCCACATCTGGTACACTTCGCCGCTGATGATGGTTCCCACGCGGTCTTTGTACTTCTGGTAGAGTGCGTCGTGGTCCAGTTCGAGGATTTTCGATGCCAGCGTCTGCCTGAGGTTAAGGATGGCACGTCGTCCGAACTTGGTGAAGTCCACTGCCTCGCTGACCTCCTCGCCCACTTCGTAGTCGGGCTCAATCTTGAGGGCCTCTGACAGTGAGATTTCCCGGTTCTCGTCCTGCACCTCGCCGTCTTCCACCACTATGCGGTGGCGGTGTATCTCGAAGTCGCCCTTGTCGGGGTTGACGATAACGTCGAAGTTCTCGTCCGATCCGAATATTTTGGCCAGCACGTTGCGGAAACTCTCTTCGAGCACGCTCACGAGTGTGGTGCGGTCTATGTTCTTTGTCTCTTTGAACTCCTGAAAGGTCTCAAACATGCTGGGGCCTTTCGATTGTTTTTTTGTTGCCATCTTTTATATTTACGATTTACAGATTTACTTGTTTACTCATTTGGCTGCGCCGTGTCCTGTATTTACTCTTTTGCTGCGTAACCTGCTCTATTTGAAGTTGATGAGGTACTTTGTCGACTTCACCTCGTCCATTCCGAAGGTCTTGTCCACGTCCACTTTCACGGGGCGTTTCTTTCCCTCGGGCACTTGTTTCTCCTGTGTGGTGATGGTAAATGTCCTCCCTTCCACGCTTTTCAGTGTTCCGGTGATTTTCTTGCCCTCGCTGTCTACAACCTCCACCTGGTCTCCCACGTGGTTTCTGTATTGCTGTTCCACCTTGAACGGCTGACCCAGTCCTGCCGAGCCCACCTCCAGTTCGTAGTCTCCCAGCTCGTCGCCGAGGCGCTCCTGCAGGGTTCGGCTCAGTTCGGCGCAGTCTTCTATCCACACGCCGTCGGCACAGTCAATCTCCACGACGATTCGGTCGTCGTCGCCCATCTGAATGTCTACCAGGAAGTAGTCGCCCTTCTGGAGCCACTCTTCCACGATTTGCTTTACGCTTTCTTTTGTTATCATTCTATTCTTTTAAATAAGAATGAGGAGCTTTCGAGAAGCCCCTCATTCCTCTGAACGCTGCAAAGGTAGGCATTTTTCCCGAATCAGGCAAACAATTCTTAATTTTTTTTACGCTTTGGCGCCTTTTTCCTGCTATTTGTCGGCGTTTTTCGATATTTTAACAAAAAGGAGGCCAGTCGTTTCTGTGTTTTTACGTAATTTTGCATCCGTGTAAGCCTAAACAAGTTCTGACGATACTTAGAACCATAACCACTATGAAGCAGCATCTCCATTTTATTCTTATATCCGCGCTGGCCGTGCTTGTCGTGCTGGCCGCCGGCTGTTCGCGCGACAGTGAGCTTTATCAGCCCTCGGAAGAGGAGATTCTGGCCAATGCCGAGGAAGTGCTTGGCGTGAAGATTTCGCCCGACCTCGACTGGAGCCTTACGTCCAGTGCCCTGGCCTGTATCGCCGTCGGCGGCACCGAGGGCGAGACCTATACCGTCAAGATTTACTCCAACGACCCTCAGGCCGAGCAGAAGGGCTACGTGCTGAAGCGCGCCCGGGTGGAGAGCGGCGACACGCTGCAGACGCTCTTCGAATATCCCGCCGATGCCGAGTGGCTCGTGGCCAGCATTACCGACTCCCGCGGCCTCACCCTCTACCGGCGTCTGCCCGTTGACGATGGACTGCTCGAAGGCACGTTGGGCGATGAGCCTTCGGCGGTGTGGGGGCGCGGCCATCAGCATGACGAGCCTGCCGTATGGACCTATGCCTTCGAGGACACCCCGCTGGGCGACTACGACCTTAACGACGTGGTGCTCCGGGTGTCGGAGAGTGCTAAAGACACCACCAAGCTCGAAGTGCGGCTGTGCTGCGTCGGCGCTTCGTTCGACCTCTTCGTGTTCCTCGGAGAGACGCCCGTGTTCAGTGGCAAGGAGGTTCACCAGGCATTAGGGCAGAACCGTGGGCTGATCCTGAACACCGGCAGGGGCCCCGAGGTCGACGTCAGCAAGCTCCAGCCCGCATACATCGACAAGCCTCAGGGCTTCACCTTTGCCAATGCCGACTTCTGGATTAAGTCGCCCCTGGTGCCTAAGGGCATCCACATTGCCAAGCCGGGAAAGGCGCCGCTCGGCGTGGTCATACCCGGCGAATGGCAGTGGCCCCTGGAGAATGTGTGTGTCAAGGAGGCTTACACCGGCTTCGTCAAGTTTGCCGAGGACGATGATGACGACGATGCGCGCCAGTGGTACAAGGCCACCGAAACGACCCCCGTCAGGGATAAAATCTACGTAAAAGGACAGAAGGCACTTTTTGACCAAGACGGCCTACTGCCCCCAGACAAAATGATAAATCACAATCCCCGCAGCCACCGAGACGTTCATCGAGTGCTTCGTTCCATTCTGAGGGATCTCTAAGCATCCGTCGCACTGGTCGATGACCTCTTGGTGTACGCCCTTCACCTCGTTGCCCAGCACGATGGCATAGCGGCGCG
This sequence comes from uncultured Prevotellaceae bacterium, assembly GCA_946644025.1. The sequence continues at coordinate 4,876 of CAMPCG010000203.1, forward strand.
AAGGGTCGCGGCTGAAGTCCTGCAGCATGGTCGACCCCTCAGCCTGTTCCATGGCGAGCACTTCCACCCCCTCTTCCTTCAGTTTCTTTACAGCCTCCAGCGCGGTGGTGCAATAGCGCCAGTCCACGCTGTCCTCGGCGCCGAGTGCCGTCTTGTGTATCTCGGCGTGGGGCGGTGTGCCCGTTATGCCGCACATCCATACGCCCTCCAGACGGAAGGCGTCGGCCGTGCGCAGCACCGACCCCACGTTGTGCATCGACCGCACATCGTCGAGCACCACCACCAGCGGCACCTTCTCCGCCCGACGGTACTCCTCGGCCGTCAGGCGCTTCATCTCTATGGTCCTCAGCTTTCTCATTTTTGGGGGAATAGGGTTTCTAGACTATCTAGATTTTCTAGACTTTCTAGACTATCTAGACTTTCTAGGCTATCTGGGCTTACTGGCAGAGCCGGCAGCCCTCGCACTTGTTCAGTTCGCCTCGGAACCGTCTGTCCACGAGGTAGTGCAGGCGGTCGCGCAGTGGTGTGAGTGCTATCAGGTCTATTACCTGGTTGATGAAGGCCACCTCGAGCAGCGTGCGGGCCTCTTTCTCGCTGATGCCTCGCTGTCGCATGTAGAAGAGTGCCTGGTCGTTGAGCTGCCCCACGGTGGAGCCGTGGGCACACTTCACGTCGTCGGCATAGATTTCGAGCATGGGCTGGGTGTACAT
>CAMPCG010000204.1 GCA_946644025.1 uncultured Prevotellaceae bacterium
GCCGTGTGGCTCATCAAGCAGGGCCGCGCCTACGTCGACGAGCAGAGCGCAGAGGTCATAGCACAGCAGAAGGGAACGACCACCAGCCCTGGCACCAACAGCCCCTTCCGCGACAGACCCGTGGAGGAGAGCCTGAGGCTCTTCGAGTTCATGAACAGCGGCAAGTGCGAGCCGGGAACGCTCACACTGCGCGCAAAGATTGACATGGCCCACCCGAACATGCTCTTCCGCGACCCACTCATATACCGCGTGCTCAACATTCCCCACGTGAAGACCGGAACACGGTGGAACGCATACCCCATGTACGACTTCGCTCACGGACAGAGCGACTACCTGGAGGGCGTCACACACTCGTGGTGTACGCTCGAGTTCGTGGAGCACAGACCTCTCTACGACCTCTTCGTGAAGTGGATGACGGAGTGGTTTAAGGAATTAGGAGTTAAGAGTGAGGAGTTAGGAGTTAATAATCCAAATGGCACAACAACTCCTATCTCAAAACTCCTAACTCAAAACTCCTACTACGGTCCCCGGCAGACGGAGTTCAACAAGCTGAACCTGAACTACATACTCCTCTCGAAGCGCAACCTCAGGACACTGGTCACCGAGGGCGTGGTCAGCGGATGGGACGACCCCCGTATGCCCACCATCTGCGGATTCCGACGCCGCGGATACTCGCCCGAGGGCATCAAGAACTTCATCGAGAAGATAGGCTACACGAAGATTGACGCACTGAACGACATGGCCCTCTTCGAGAGCGCACTGCGCGACGACCTCAACACCCGGGCTCTGCGCGTGTCGGCAGTGCTCGACCCCGTGCGCGTGGTCATCACCAACTACCCCGAAGGACAGACGGAGATGCTCACCGCAGTGAACAACCCCGAGCGCGAGGAAGACGGCACACACGAGGTGGAGTTCAGCCGCGAACTGTGGATAGAGCGCGACGACTTCATGGAGGTGGCCGAGAAGAAATTCATGCGACTGGCACCAGGCAAGGAGGTAAGGCTGAAAAACGCATACATCATAAAATGTGACGAGGAGCACCCCTGCGACAAAGACAGCGAGGGACGCGTCACCACCATCTACTGCACCTACGACCCCGAGAGCCGCAGCGGACTGCCCGGCGCCAACCGCAAGATAAAGGGAAAGACGCTGCACTGGGTAAGCTGCCACAACGCAAGACAGGTAGAGGTAAGACTCTACGACCGGCTGTGGAAAGTGGAGAACCCGCGCGACGAGCTCAAACGGCTGGAGGAAGAGGAGGGACTGAAGGGAATAGACGGCATGAGAGCCATGATGAACCCCGACAACCTGCACATCATCAGCAACTGCTACATAGAGCCCTTCGCCACAACGCTGCCGGCACTCTCCTACCTGCAGTTCCAAAGAATAGGATACTTCAACGTTGACCCCGACTCCACACCCGAACATCCCGTCTTCAACCGCACAGTGGGACTGAAGAGCTGAACGGAATAAAAGACATGACGAAAAGACGTGAAAAAGCAAAAACACAGAAGCCACAACTAAACAAACAGTTGGTGGAGACGCAAGCAACGACAGAACCTAAGCCAAAAGCGCACGGCAAGAAAAGTTTGCCGACTACCTGATAGACGTATCAAAATACGTATTGACAGGTGTGGTCATCACTTCCCTTTTCAATGATGTCACAGACAAGACAGCTGTTTACCTCATTGGATTAGCTACCGTATTCTCGACACTAATATTAGGATTAAGGTTAACCAGTAAAAGAAAGGACAAGTAATATGGGAATGTATTTAGTTGGTCTATTTGTTGCACTGCCCTGCCTTCTATTCCTTATCTACACCTACACACCTAAAGGCAAGGAATGGATGAGGACGAACGGTCTCTTATAAAACAAGACTATGAAGAAGACCGGCGACGAATATTTCGACAGCGAAGAGTTTCGTGACATGTTGGCAGCCTACGAAGAGGCGGTCAGCACGGGTCAGCCCGTGTTCATGGATGCCGACGAGCTGGCCGAGATAGCCGACTACTACCAGATGACGGAGCAGTATGACGAGGCCGATGAAGCCATCGACCTCGCCCTGGCCCTCTCGCCAGGAGCCATAGCACCCCTGACCTACAAGATTCACGAGGCACTGTGGAACGGCAACACCGAGGAGGCACGCGAATACCTGGACCGCATCATAGAGACCGACGACCCCGACTACGTCTACGACAAGGCCGAGATACTCATGGCCGAGGAGCGAGAGGAGGAGTGCGACGCCTACCTGCTCGAGGAGCTGGAGAAGGTGCCCGAAGACGAGTACCAGGACTACGTGGTAGACGTGGCCAACCTCTGGGCCGACTACAACTACCCCGAGAAGGCCATGGCCTGGATGGCACGCGCCAAGCAGGAGGACACACCCGAGTTCAAGGAGCTCATGGGGCGCACACTCTTCGGGCTGGGCAAGTACAAGGACAGCGAACGCGTCTTCAACGAGCTCATAGACACCGACCCCTTCTCGAAGTACTACTGGAACGCGCTCGCCTCGGCACAGTACATGGACGAAGACTTCAGCAACGCCATACAGAGCAGCGAATATGCCATCGCCATAGACCCCAAAGACCCCGACGGGCTCATAGCCAAGGCCAACGCCCTCTTCCGCCTGAACGACTACGAGGAGGCGCTGGAGTACTACCGCCGATACTCCAAGGAGGTGCCCGACGACGAGTTCGCACTGCTGCACCAGGGGTCGTGCCTCATCAACATGGAGCAGCCCGAGGAGGCCGCCAAGGTGCTGCAAGAGGCCATCACCGTGGCCGCCGGACGGCAAGACTACCTGCCCGACATCTACCAGGAGCTGGCCTTCGCCTACAGCGAGATGGGAAAGACGGACAAGGCCATAGAGTACCTCGACATGACCGACGGCCAGGACTGCGACCACGTGCAGCTGGAGGTGGTCAAGGGTCACGTGCTGCTCTCCGACGGACGGATGGAGGAGGCCGAGGAGCACTTCAAGAAAGCCGTCAGGGAAAGCAAGGAACCGCTCACCACGCTGCTGCGCGTCATCGTCTCCATCTACGACAACCGATACCTCGAGGCGGCCCACGCACTCTTCACCAACTACTTCCGCGTGGTGCCGAAGAGCCACAAGGACGGATATGCCTACATGGCGCTCTGCTGCTACGACATGAAGCAATACACCGAGTTCCTGGAATACCTCAAAAAAGCCTGCGAGCGAAATCCGAAAGAGTGCAAGCTCGTGCTCTCACACCTCTTCCCCGACGAGGTGGAGCCCAAGGACTACTACGCCTTCCTGCAAGGGAAAATGACGCCCTAAGGACGGCCCCGTTGTGCGCTTTTTCTGTTAATTGTCAAACTTTTCTCCTTTTTTCTTGTCCGATTGGGGAAAAAGGCGTAACTTTGCAGCCATTATGGCAGTAGAGATAAAACGAGTAGAGACGAAAAAGCAGCTGGAGCAGTTCATCCAGCTTCACTACGATCTGTACCGTGGCAACGACTACGACGCACCCAACCTTTACCTTGACGAGGTGCGTACACTCAGCCCTTTCCTTAAAAAGCAGAACCCGGCCTTCGAGTTCTGCGACACAGAGTATTACCTCGCCCTGCGCGACCAGCAAGTGGTGGGGCGCGTGGCCGCCATCATCAACCGCCGCTACAACGAGCAGTGGAACAGGCCCTGCGTGCGCTTCGGATGGCTCGACCTGGTGGACGACGAGGAGGTGATGCGGGCGCTGCTCAAAGCCGTCGAGGACTTCGGCCGCCGCAACGGCATGAAGGAAGTCATTGGCCCGCTGGGGTTCACCGACATGGACCCCGAGGGAATGCTCACCTACGGCTTCGACGAGCTGGGCACCATGGCCACCATCTACAACTACCCCTACTACCCGCAGCTCATGGAGCGGATGGAGGGATATGAGAAGGACAACGACTACGTGGAGTACAAAGTCTTCGTGCCCAAGGAAGGTATGCCCGAAAAGTTTCGCCGGGTGGCCGAGCTGACCATGAAGCGCTACAACCTGCACGTGGTGAAAATCACGAAGAAGGACGTCTTCGGACCGCGGCAATACGGCCTGCGGGTGTTCGACGTCATCAACCGCACCTTCAAAGGTCTCTACGGATACAGCAAGATGACCGAGAACCAGATAAAGGAGTACATCGACCGATACTTCAACGCCCTGGACTTCGAGCTGCTCTGCTTCGTCGAAGACTGGAACACGCCCGACCACGACCTCGTGGGCGTGGGCATCACCATACCCTCGCTGAGCAGGGCACTGCAGAAATGCCGCAACGGACGCTTCCTGCCCTTCGGCTGGTGGCACCTGCTGCGAGCACTGAAGATGAAGAAGACGGACATCGTGGACTGCCTGCTCATCGGCGTGCTGCCAGAGTATCGCGCCAAGGGTGCCAACGCGCTGCTCTTCTACGACCTCATACCCATCTACCAGAAATACGGCTTCAAATGGGGAGAGTCGCACGTAGAGATGGAGACCAACGGCAAGGTGCAGAGCCAGTGGAGCTACCTGGACCACGAGCTGCACAAGCGCCGCCGGTGCTACAAGAAGGCACTGTAAAAAAAAGAAAGTAGTTAGAAGTAGTTAGAAGAAGTAAAAAGTAGTTAGAAGTCAATAGACATCTACCTACATCTGACAACGTCTAATTCTATCGACTTCTAACTACGTCTAACTACTACTTACTACATCTAACTACTTCTAAATGAATCCCTTAGTCAGCATCATCATGGGCAGCACCAGCGACCTGCCCGTCATGGAGAAGGCCTGCCAGCAGCTCGACGAGCTGCAGGTGCCGTTTGAAGTGAACGCCCTCTCCGCCCACCGCACGCCCCAGGCCGTGGAGCAGTTTGCCCGCGAGGCCGCCGGCCGCGGAGTCAAAGTCATCATCGCCGCAGCCGGCATGGCCGCCGCACTGCCGGGAGTCATCGCCGCCCAGACCACGCTGCCCGTCATCGGCGTGCCCATCAAGGGTATGCTCGACGGCCTGGACGCCCTGCTCTCCATCGTACAGATGCCGCCAGGAATACCCGTGGCCACCGTCGGAGTGAACGGTGCCCAGAACGCTGCCCTGCTGGCCTGCCAGATGATTGCACTGGCAGACCCCGCACTGGCACAGCGGCTGGCCAGCCACAAGGAGGGCCTGAAAGGAAAAATAGAAAAGGCCAACGCCGAGCTGGCCAAAGTGAGCTATAACTACAAGACCAATTAGCCTGTCACGTACACTGCGGCATCGCCGCAGTCTCCCCCCCACCCCATGAACAGAAGAACGACCACCGCCGCCCACGTAGGCAACATTGCCATTGGCGGCGACAACCCCATCCGCATACAGTCGATGGCCACCACCGACACCAACGACACCGAGGCCTGCGTGGCCCAGGCCAAGCGCATCATCGACGCCGGCGGCGAGCTGGTGCGCTTCACCACCCAGGGCCGGCGCGAGGCCGAGAACATGCAGCACATCTCTGCCCGCCTGAAGGCCGAGGGCTACGGACAGCCCCTCGTGGCCGACGTACACTTCCGCGCCGACGTGGCCGACGTGGCCGCACGCTACTGCGAGAAGGTGCGCATCAACCCCGGCAACTACG
>CAMPCG010000205.1 GCA_946644025.1 uncultured Prevotellaceae bacterium
TTCGGGACTTCATTTTGGGCCCTGCAAAATTCGTTACTCGGAAATGAAAAGAAAAACGCGTTTTTCTTTTGCATTTCGCTCGACTTTGCGTAACTTTGCGCGCAGATTACAATCAACGCTTGAGGGGGGCTGCAAGAATCTGTGGGGTAAATACCGTGATGAAGATATGAATTTATGAGTCAATATGCTTCCTTCCTGTGAGAAAAGTGGCACTTATCCCAGAGAAAAGTGGCACTTATCCCAGAGAAAAGTGGCACTTATCCCTGCAAGCTTCATTTAGCAAAACTAAAAACCATACACTATGAGACACATTCTTTTATCATTGCTATGCCTGGCCACGATGAGCGCCACGGCACAGCCGGAGCAGTTCCCCATCCCCGTGAGCGAGGCACACGAACGGATGCAGACGGGACAGTATGAACCCACATGGCAGTCGCTGGAGAAGCACCAGACGCCGGAATGGTTCCGCAACGCGAAGTTCGGCATCTGGGCACACTGGGGCGCACAGTGCGTGGAGGGCTCGGGCGACTGGATGGCCCGACAGCTCTACATGGAGGGCACCGACAAGTACCGCTACCACCTGGAGCACTACGGCCACCCCTCGGAGTTTGGCTACAAGGACGTGCTGCCGCTGTTCAAGGCCGAGCGGTGGGACCCCGAGGCTCTGGTGCAGCGGTACAAGCGATGCGGCGCACAGTACTTCTTCGTGCTGGGCAACCACCACGACAACTTCGACCTTTGGGACTCGAAGTACCAGGAGTGGAACTCCATGCGCATAGGCCCCAAGCGCGACATACTGCGGGAATGGGCCGACGCGGCGAAGAAGGCGGGGCTGCCACTGGGCATCTCGTTCCACGCCGACCACTCCTGGACGTGGTTCGAACCATCGCAGCGATGGGACCTGGAGGGCGAGAAGGCCGGCGTGTGGTATGACGGCACACTCACCAAGGAGGACGGAAAAGGCAAGTGGTGGGAAGGACTGGACCCGCAGAACCTCTACCAGCAGCGACACCCCATGAGCAAGGGGTCGTGGGACAACAACGCGATGCACGCGCAGTGGGACTGGAGCCACGGCGCCTGCAGGCCCTCGCAGGAGTTCGTCACTAACTTCTACGACCGCACGCTCGACGCCATCAACCGCTATGAGCCCGACCTGGTATACTTCGACGTCACCGTGCTGCCCTTCTACCCACTGAGCGACGCCGGACTGAAGATTGCTACACATCTTTATAATAAGAACCCCCGCGCAGTGGTCTTCGGAAAGATACTGAACGAGGACCAGAAGCGGGCACTGACATGGGACGTGGAGCGCGGAGCACCCAACAAACTGGTGGAGCGGCCCTGGCAGACGTGTAACTGCATAGGCGACTGGCACTACAACACCGCCATCTACGAGAAAGGCCACTACAAGTCGGCCGACTTCGTGGTGCGCGAACTGGTAGACGTGGTGTCGAAGAACGGCAACCTGCTGCTCAACATTCCCCTGCGCGGCGACGGCACCTACGACGAGAAGGCCGCCCGCTTCCTCGACGAGCTGGAGGCATGGATGACGCAGAACGGAGAGAGCATCTTCGGCACAAGGCCCTGGGTGCGGTTCGGCGAAGGACCCGTGGCCAACAGCGACATCAAAATCAATGCGCAGGGATTCAACGACAACATGTACTACGACATGACGGCGCAGGAGATACGCTTCAACCAGACGAAGCGCCACCTCTACGTGACCGCCATGAAGTGGCCCGCGGACGGCAGGCTCGTGGTCAAGTCGCTGGCTAAGGGCAACACCGACTTCAAGAAGCGCATCGCAAGCGTCTACCTGCTGGGCCACGGCAAGCTGAAGGCCCGACAGACGGAAGAGGGGCTGGAGGTGATGCTGCCACAGCCCTGCAACAAGATTGCCCCAGTGCTGAGGATAGACAAATAGCCATCGAGACGCCTGAAGCCCCCCCCTTCGGCCCCCGAGGGGGCTACTATAGATTTTCCCCGCCTTTCTGCCCGCAAAACTATAGTAGCCCCCTCGGGGGCAGAAGGGGGGGGCTGGCCAGGGTTTTCATTTTCCCTGCGTTTCATTATTTTCTAAATTCGTCACAAAAGAAGATAATGAAACGTATTTAATTGTAAATATCGTTCATTTTGGCGTAACTTTGCGAAAAAATCAGAAAGAATGAAAACTAACTGTTCTAACTTTCTACGTACGGCCCTTGTGGCTGGCGCAATGAGCCTGGCCACCCTCAGCGCCCCGGCACAGGAGGGCTCGTTCACCGGCACGTGGGCCGCCGCCGCAGAATGGACCGGAAAGGGCGACATGCCCAAGATGAGCCTCGGCGGCAACACACTGAGGGAAGTGATACAGGTGAGCATAGGCGGCGAGGAGCTGCAGCTGCAACTGTCGAACGAGTTCAGCCGCGAGCCGGTGGAGATAAAGGCCGCCTACGTGGCCGACGCCCTCGACTCGTGCGACATCGACCGCAAGACGGTGAGGGAGCTGAAGTTCGGCGGACAGAAGAGCGTGACCATCGCCCCGGGACAGACGGCCATGAGCGATGTGTTCAAGTATAAGCTGAGACCACGCCAGCGGCTCGCAATAACCCTGTGCTACGGAGCTGTGCCCGAGAACATGACGTCGCACCGCGGCTCGCGCACCACGAGCTACATCGCCACGGGACAGGTGGCTCCGAAGAAGGCGTTCGCCACGGCCGAGAAGCTCGACCACTGGTACAGCATTGCCCAGCTGAACGTCAGGACCGACGGACGGGTGAAGGCCGTCGCCGTGCTGGGCAACAGCATCACCGACGGCCGGGGCAGCACCACCAACGAGCAGAACCGCTGGCCCGACCAGATGGCCGCACGCCTGGACTGCGCAGTGCTCAACCTGGGCATTGGCGGCAACTGCGTGGTGCGGGGAGGGCTCTCAGAGCCGGCCATGAAGCGATTCGACCGCGACATACTGGGACAGAAGGGCGTGGACTGCCTCATCATCTTCCAGGGAACCAACGACATAGGCACCTCGCACCACGCCGAACAGACGGCCCGCGAACTGAAGGAGGCCTACAAGACGCTCATAGAGAAAGCCCACGACGCCGGCATCAAGACGGTATACGGAGCCACTATCACCGCCTTCAAGGGAAACGGATGGTACTCGCCCTACCATGAGGCCGCCCGACAGGAGGTGAACGAATGGATTCGCACCGGCGGCGCCTTCGACGGTGTCATCGACTTCGACAAGCTCACACGCGACCCCGCCGACCCGGAACGGCTGCAGAAGCAGTACAGTGACGACTGGCTACACCTCAACCCCGAGGGCTACCGCGCCATGGGCGAATATGCCGCCGAAATACTGAAAGCCAACAAGTAGGCCCGCGCCCGGCGCTTTTCACGCCGGACCGCCCCCCCTAAAAAACGAACCAGAACCAAACAATACTATTATGAACACTCAAGAGAAAGGCTTCTACAAGCTGTCGTGGGTACAGCGCATCGGCTTTGGCGCCGGCGACCTGGCCCAGAACCTGATTTACCAGACCATCTGTATGTATCTGCTGTTCTTCTACACCGACGTTTACGTGCTCGGTGGAGACGCAGCAAAGTCAGCCGGACTGGCCGGAACGATGTTCCTCGTCGTCCGTCTCGTCGACGTCCTCTGGGACCCCCTCGTGGGCACCTTCGTCGACAAGCACAACCCCCGCCTGGGCAAGTACCGCAGCTACCTGATTACTGGCGGCATACCCCTCACCATCCTCGCCATCCTCTGCTTCTGGGACGGCTTCGCTCCCTCCATCGTCTATGCCTACCTGACCTACGTGGGCATGTCGATGCTCTACACGCTGATTAACGTGCCCTACGGCGCGCTGAACTCCTCGCTGACGCGCGACACCGACGAGATTACCATCCTCACCAGCGTGCGTATGTTCATGGCCAACGTGGGCGGACTGGCCGTCTCGGCCGGCGTGCCCATCCTCGTGGCCATCTTCGCCTCGTCAGAGTCGCTGCCCATAGAGATGGCCCTGTTCATGGGCCTGGGCTCGCTGCCATCGTTCATCTTCATGCCGCTGGTGCCTGCCATCAAGAAGAAGGTGGGCAAGAAGAATATGTTCTACATCTTCCTTACCGTCGCCATCATCGGCATGGCACTGCTCTACATCATCAGCAAGATGGGCACGGTGAAGGAGAACATCACGCTGGTCTACATCGCCCAGTTCATCAAGTCTACGGGCGTCATCGTAGCCACGGGCTACATGTGGGCCCTCATCCCCGAGGTCATCTCCTACGCCGAGTACACCACGGGTCGCCGCATCGCCGGCATCGTCAACGCCCTGACAGGCATCTTCTTCAAGGCCGGCATGGCCCTGGGCGGCGTCGTGCCCGGACTGGTGCTCGCCATGACCCACTACGTGCCCGCCGAGGAAGCCACCACCCTGCCGAAGGACTCAGGAGCCTGGTTCACCACCATGCTCATCTACTCGCTCGTAGGCCTGGCACTGCTCGTCTTCTGCTTCACGCAGACCAAGGAGCGCGTCGTCATGGACCAGTCGGAGTCGGCCAACGTGAAGGTGAGCGACCTCTGGATGGAGTTCCTGCGCAACCGCCCGCTGCGCGTCATCGCCCTCTTCTTCATCACCGCCTTCGCCATGATGTCGGTAGGCAATGCCGCCGGAGCCTATTTCATGAACGACCTCGAGCTGCAGGACCCGCTGGCACAGGAGGGAATACGCTGGCTCGTCTGCGTCATACCGGCCATCCTGCTCATCCTCGCCATGTACATCATCTCCAAGTATGAGCTTTCCGACGAGGTCATCGACAAGATTAACAAAGAAATCGAAGCCCGCAACCATGAATAAGAACATCAAGGCCCTTGCGCTCTGCCTGGCCATGATGCCGCTTGCATCCATAGCCCAGGAGGGACTGAAAGACGTTATCGGCAAGCACTGCCTCATAGGTGCTGCCATCAACCAGTGGCAGAGCGACGGCCAGGTGCCCGAGGCCGACGCGGTGATGGACCGCCACTTCAACTGCGCCACCGCCGAGAACTGCATGAAGCCCGAGTCGCTGGCCCCCGCCGAGGGCATCTTCGACTTCCGCGTGGCCGACAAGTTCGTAGCCTACTGCCAGCAGCACGGCCTGAAGGTCATCGGCCACTGCCTCGTATGGCACTCACAGGCCCCCGACTGGTGGTTCACCAATGGCTACGCCGCCTCGCCGGCCTCGAAGGAGGTGCTGCGCGAGCGGCTCGTGAAGCACATCAAGACCGTCGTGGGCCACTACAAAGGCCAGGTACACGGCTGGGACGTGGTGAACGAGGCCATCATGGACGACGGCTCATTCCGCCCCTCGCCCTACTACAAGCTGCTGGGCGAGGAGTTCATCGAGCTGGCCTTCCGCACCGCCCACGAGGCCGACCCCGACGCCGAGCTCTACTACAACGACTACTCCATGGCCGGCGAGAAGAAGCGCGAGGCCGTTTGCCGGCTGGTCAGGAACCTGAAGGCCAAGGGACTGCGCATAGACGGCGTGGGTATGCAGAGCCACAACGGCCTGGACTACCCCAACCTCGCCGAGTACGAGAAGTCCATCGACGCCTTCGCCGCCTG
>CAMPCG010000206.1 GCA_946644025.1 uncultured Prevotellaceae bacterium
GGGAGCGGCTGCGCCGTCGTTTGGTATACCTTGGACTTTTTAAAGTGGACTCATAGATAGAACTCGGATTACTCACTAAAACAAATCAACATGACAAACACAAGATTAGTATGCCTGGCCCTCCTTCTTCTGGCCATGACCGGCGCTGCCTCGGCTCAGCCCCGCACTGGGGTGCTCTTCGACGACAGCTGGCAGTTCACCCGCAACGGGCAGACCATCGGCGTGGACCTGCCCCACGACTGGGACATCTACGACGCCCCCGACCCCTCCACCGGCGAGACGGGAACGGGCGGAGGATGGTTTCACGGCGGAAAGGCTGAATACCGCAAGACCTTCGCCACTCCACAGGGCGAGCTGGTAAAGCTGCACTTCGAGGGCGTATACCAGCGGGCCGAGGTCTTCGTCAACGGGCAGAAGGCCGGACAGCACGCCTACGGATACACACCGTTCACCGTCGACGTTACACCTTATTTATATCGTGACGCGCGCAAAAACGAGGTGCGCGTCACCGTGGACAACAGTCTGCAGCCCAACTGCCGATGGTACTCGGGCTCGGGCATCTACCGCCACGTGTGGCTCGAGACCATGCCCGCGCTGCACATTGCCGAGAACGGCGTCTTCGTCACAACGCCCGAGGTAAAGGCCGACAAGGCCTCAGTAAGGGTGGACGTGACGGTGGCCAACGAGAGCGACCGCGACAGAAACGCAACGCTCGCCGTAGGGAACGCACTGCTGATGGTCAGCGTGCCGGCACGACAGTCGAAGACCGTCACCACGACATACACCGTGAGCAACCCCCGGCTGTGGTCGCCCGACAGCCCTACGCGCTATGAGGCAACGGCAGAGCTGCGCGAGGGCGGCAACACCATTGACCGACAGACAGCGAAGTTCGGCATCCGCTCGTTCTCGTTCGACGCGGAGAGGGGCTTCGTGCTCAACGGCCGGCCCATGCTCCTCAACGGCGCCTGCGTGCACCACGACGACGGCGTGCTCGGAGCCATGGCCTTCGACGACGCCGAGACGCGCAAGGTGAGGCTGATGAAGGAGGCCGGATTCAACCTCATTCGCACCAGCCACAACCCCACCACAAGGGCCTTCCTCGACGCCTGCGACTCGCTCGGGATGCTCGTCATAGGAGAGGCATTCGACGGATGGCGGACGGCAAAGCTGAAGGGCGACTACTCCACGCTCATCGACTCGTGCTACCGCGAGGACATACAGGCCATGGTGACGCGCGACCGCAACCACCCCAGCATCATAGCCTGGAGCCTGGGCAACGAGGTCATAGAGCGAAAGGAGCTGCGCGTGGTGCAGACCGCGCGACTGCTGAAGAAGGCCGTGGAGGAAGTGGACCAGACCAGACCCGTCACCGAGGCCCTCTGCGCCTGGGACCGCGACTGGGAAATCTATGACCCGCACTTCGAGGTGCTCGACGTGGCGGGATATAACTACATGATATTCAAGCACGCCACCGACCACCAGCGCGACCCCAGCCGCGTGATGTGGCAGACGGAGAGCTACCCCCGCGACGCCTTCCGAAACTGGGCCACCGTCGCGGACTATCCCTACGTCGTGGGCGACATGGTGTGGACGGGACTTGACTACCAGGGCGAGTCGGGCATAGGCCGCTATTACTACGAGGGCGAACGGCCCGGAGAGAGCTTTGCCGAGGGAGGACAGCCCGACTGGCACGGCGCCTACTGCGGCGACGTAGACATCACGGGCTGGAGAAAGCCCATCAGCCACTACCGCGAAATACTGTGGAACGCGCCCGAGGGCGGCGGTTCACCCCTACTCTACATGGCGGTGAAGGAGCCCAACGGCTACCATGGCACCATCAAGGAGACGATGTGGAGCGTATGGCCCACGTGGGAGTCGTGGAACTGGCCCGGATGGGAAGGCAAGCCCATCGACGTCGAGGTATACACCAAGGCTCCCGAGGTGCGGCTCTACCTCAACGACAAGCTCGTAGGCACCAAGAAGGTGAGCCGTGAGACACAGTTCAAGGCCGTCTTCACAATGCCCTACCAGCCCGGCACACTCCGCGCAGAGACCACGCCAGCACTCAACACCGTCCAGCTATCCACGTCAGGCGCTCCCGCACGGCTGCGCCTCACCGCCGACAAAGTGACGATCACACCCGACGGGCAGTCGCTCTCGTTCGTCACCGTCGAGGTCACCGACAGTGAGGGCCGCCTCTGCCCCGACGCCGCCATTACCTGCGAGGCCGCCGTCAAGGGTCAGGGCCGGCTCATGGCCTTCGCCTCTGCCGACATGAAGGACCGCGAGCCTGCCACCTCGCCGCGCGTCACCACTTGGAAGGGACGAGCCCTCCTCGTAGTCCGCAGCAGCAAGAAGAAAGGCAACATCCAGGTCAGCGTCAAGAGCCAGCTGCCCACGGCAACCCTCGCCATCAAGTGCAAATAGCCTGAATGTCCCGTCTCTTTATAGTGAACGCCATCATTCATTTCGTTTATTGTGCGGCCTGCGAGGCCGCCAACGCCATCATTCATTTCGTTTATTGTGCGGCCTGCGAGGCCGCCAACGCCATCATTCATTTCGTTTATTGTGCGGCCTGCGAGGCCGCCAACGCCATCAAGCCCGAATGTCCCGTCTCTTTATAGTCAACGCCATCATTCATTTCGTTTATTGTGCGGCCTGCGAGGCCGCCAACGCCAAGTAAAAAAATGATTAAACGTATCATCTGTCACCTGTCGCTCCTCCTGGCTCTGGCAGCAAACGCTCAGACGGAGGACCTCTACATTCTCGGTGGCGAACTGAGCAACTCGGCGGCAACATCGGCCCCCGACATCGAAGAGGTGCTCCCCCGCATGAAGACCCTGGGGCTGAACACCGTGCTCGTGCCCGTCTACTGGGAACTGCTCGAACCGACGGAGGGGCAGATGGACTTCACGCTCGTGGACTGCATCATCGACGTGGCCCGCCGCCAGGGACTGAAAATCGTGCCCCTGTGGTTCGGGGCGTGGAAGAACAGCATGTCGTGCTACGCCCCGGCGTGGTTCAAGCGCGACGTGAAGCGATTCCCCCGCGCCGTCACGGCCGAGGGAAAGCCGCTGGAGATAGCATCGTGCTTCAGCAACAACGTGCTGCAGGCCGACCTGAAGGCCTTCTCGGCACTCATGAGCCACATTGCCGAGAAAGACCCACAGCGCGACGTGGTCATCATGATGCAGATAGAAAACGAGATAGGGATGCTCGAGTCGGCACGCGACCACTCGCCGCTGGCCCAGAAAGCCTACCGCCAGCCAGTGCCGCCGGCACTGCTCAAAGCCCTGAAAAGCCTCCCCCTTCGGGAAGAGCCCGGTGGGATGGCGAGCCATAAAAGCCTCCCCCTTCGGGGGGAGGTTGGTGGGGGCCAGGAGGTTGGTGGGGGCTTTGGTGGGGGCCCCTGGGCTGACGTCTTCGGCACCGACCGCTATGCCGACGAGAAGTTCATGGCCTGGCACTACGCCAGCTACGTGGAGCACCTGGCACAGGCGGCACGACGCATACACGACATGCCCCTCTACGTCAACGCTGCCATGAACAGCCGCGGACGCAAACCGGGCGAATATCCCTCGGCTGGACCCCTGGCCCACCTGGCCGACATCTGGAAAACTGCCGCACCCAGCATCGACTTGCTCGCTCCCGACATCTACGACACGGGCTTCAAGGCATGGGCAGCGCAGTATGCCATGCCACAAAGGCCGCAGGACGGCGGAAAGGTGAAGAACCGACTGTTCATCCCCGAGAGCCGGTGCTGCGAGAACAGCGGCGTGAGGGCACTCTATGCCTTCGGCGAGCACCAGGCCATCGGCTTCTCGCCCTTCGCCATAGACCAGGCCAGCAAAAGCGAGACCGAATCGGTGACACAGGCCTACAACCTCCTGCGACAAGTACACGCCGTGAAGCAGCAGAACTCATGGGGACTGCTCTTCGACCAGGAAGACCGCGAGCGCGTCATAGACGACGAGGGCGTGGTCATCACCTGCCGGCACTACTTCACACTGCCATGGGACGCGCGCGCCACCGACGGCTCCACATGGGCCGAAGGCGGAGCCATGCTCATACGTCTGGGCCTGCACGACTACCTGCTGGCGGGCAGCGGCGTGGTCGTAGACTTCAAGACACGCACGGAGAAACAGCAGGAACAGCAGAAGAAGCTGGGCGAAGACGGATTCGCCGAGGCCGCCACCACGCCATCCGCTGCCTCAACTACCTTCAGCGGACAGCGCCTCGGCCTCCTCGCCGTAGACGAGGTCTCCATCGGCCCCGACGGCCAGATGAAATACCTCCGCCGCCACAACGGCGACCAGAGCCACCAGGGCCGCCACGCCCGCATCAGCGTAGGCGAATGGAAAATTCTCCACATACAGCTCTACGAATACTGACAAGACTCCCTAGGCATTGCGGAAGAAGTATTACGAATCAAAATAGGAGGTAACTATGGCAATGAAACTTCACAGCTTAGACGAATTGACTGACAGGTACATCGGACCAGTTGGAACACCCAAGCGCGATGAATTCGAGAGCAAACTTGCCGAAGAACTGCACGCCTACCACGTTGGTGAAGCCATCAGGAAAGCAAGAGAGGCACAGCAGCTCACACAGGCACAATTGGGCGAGAAAATGGGAGTGCAGAGGGCACAGGTTTGCCGCATAGAAAGCGGAAAGAGCATCACCCTGGCCTCTATGATGCGGGCCTTCCGCGCAATGGGTGTACAGGTGGCACTCGACATGAAAGGCATAGGAACGGTGGCTCTCTAAATTCACCTACTGCCAGTCTTTCCCTTCATCAAAACAGCCGATGGCCTGCACCTCTCAGTAGGTGCAGGCCATCGGCTTTCCTCGTTCAGTAGCATCCTGCCACCGTCAGGGCGATGGAGACGAGAGAGATTATTCAGTCCTGCGCTATTTGTCGTCGTAATGACCGTAGGAAGAGAGAACTAGAACCACGACCTCTGTGTCGAAGATACAATAGAACATACGGTGCTTTTTCGTCAGTTCGCGACTCCATCTGTTTTCTGGCTTGCCTTTCAAAGGCTCTGGATGCCCTGTTCCTGTCTTTGGATGCTCAGCCAGTTCTGCAATGAAACGTAAAGCCTTCTGATAAACTTTAGGCTCACTTTTCATCAACTTCACGAGGTCGGCCTGTGCATCTGGCGTGAAATCTACATTATACATCGTGGCCACACCTTCTTAACATGTCGGTAACAGACTCTCCTGGCATGAGACGGACATAACGCCCCTGCCGATAATCCTCCTCGCCTTTTTCCAGTTTGGTTAGGAATTCTTCCTTTGTCATCAGCGTGGGGTCGTTCTTTTCCTTCACAAGGCGAGCCACGTATTTGGCAAGTCGGGTCATAAGCTGCTTGCTATCGGCTATGGCTCCAATGTTTTGCCACAGCTGAGTGTTCATTGCGTCGATTTGTAGTGCGGTCATCTGAATAAACAATTTAAAAAACCACCGTCGGCTTAATCATAAACCGACGGTGGAATAAACAATACTTAATCGGCAATCTTTGCCTTGATCATCTCGCGGTTGAGGCGGGCGATGTTGGCGATGGTCTCGTTCTTG
>CAMPCG010000207.1 GCA_946644025.1 uncultured Prevotellaceae bacterium
CGTGGACAAGGGCTCGATGTTCAACACGCCTCCCGTGGTGCCCATCTACTGCGCACTGGAGAACCTGCGCTGGGTCAAGGCCCAGGGCGGCGTAGAGGCCATGGACCGTCTGGCCAAGCAGCGTGCCGAGATTGTCTACGGCGAGATTGACCGCAACCGTATGTTCGTGGGCACTGCCCGCGAGGAGGACCGCTCGCTGATGAACATCTGCTTCGTCATGGCCCCGGAGTACAAGGAGCTGGAGAAGGACTTCCTCGACTTCGCCACGCAGAAGGGCATGGTCGGCGTGAAGGGCCACCGCTCCGTAGGCGGCTTCCGCGCCAGCTGCTACAACGCTCAGACCATCGAAGGCTGCCAGGCACTCGTCGCCTGCATGAAGGAGTTTGAGGCAAATCACTAATGTCGTCTTTGCTGCAACACTGTTGCAGCATACAAAACAAGCAAGTAATCATGAAGATTTTAGTAGCAACCGAGAAGCCTTTCGCAGCCGCTGCCGTCGAGGGTATTCGCAAAGAGATAGAAGGTGCAGGCCATGAGCTGGCCCTGCTGGAGAAATACACCGAGAAGCAGCAGCTGCTCGACGCCGTGAAGGATGCCGACGCAATGATTATCCGCTCGGACAAGGTGGATGCCGAGGTGCTCGACGCCGCCAAACAGCTGAAAATCGTGGTGCGTGCCGGTGCCGGTTACGACAACATCGACCTCGCCGCTGCCACGGCTCACAACGTGGTGGCCGAGAACACGCCCGGACAGAACGCCAACGCCGTGGCCGAGCTGGTATTCGGACTGCTCGTCTTTGCCGTGCGCCAGTTCTACAACGGAAAGGCCGGCACCGAGCTGATGGGCAAGAAGCTGGGTCTGCTGGCCTTCGGAAACGTGGGCCGCAACGTGGCACGCATCGCCAAGGGATTCGGTATGGACGTCATGGCCTACGACGCCTACTGTCCCGCCGAGGTCATAGAGAAGGCCGGCGTAGTTGCCGCCAAGACGCAGGACGAGCTCTTCGAGCAGTGCGACGTCGTCAGCCTGCACATCCCTGCCACACCCGAGACGCGCCAGAGCATCAACGCCGCCCTCGTAGGCAAGATGAAGAAGGGCGGCATACTCGTGAACACCGCCCGCAAGGAGGTCATCAACGAGCCCGAACTGCTCAAGCTCATGGAGGAGCGCCAGGACCTGAAGTTCGTCACCGACATCATGCCCGACGCTCATGCCGAGTTCCAGAAACTGGAGGGCCGCTACTTCAGCACCCCGAAGAAGATGGGCGCACAGACCGCCGAGGCCAACGCCAACGCCGGCATTGCAGCTGCCCGACAGATAAACGCCTTCTTCAAGGACGGCGACACCCGCTTCCAGGTGAACAAATAACCTGCGCGGTATCTGTAAAAATGTTAAACTGCCAGACTTTCCCATGGGAATGTTTGGCAGTTTTTAAATTATTCCATATTTTTGCACAACTAAACTGTTAAAGATGAAACTAAAGATTGCAGTACTGCCGGGCGACGGTATCGGCCCGGAGATTATGAAACAGGGCGTGGCCGTGATGGAGGCCGTGGCCCGTCGCTTCGGCCATGAGTTTGACTACGAGGAGGCCCTCTGCGGTGCCCATGCCATCGAGGCCGTGGGCAACCCTTACCCCGATGAGACCCACGAGGTGTGTATGCGTGCCGACGCAGTGCTCTTCGCTGCCGTCGGCGACCTCAAGTACGACAACGACCCCACGTCGCCCGTGAGGCCCGAGCAGGGACTGCTGGCCATGCGCAAGCAGTTGGGACTCTTTGCCAACGTGCGCCCCGTGGCCACCTTCGACTGCCTGCTCCACAAGTCGCCGCTGAAGGAGGAACTGCTGCGCGGTGCCGACTTCGTGGTGCTGCGCGAGCTCACCGGAGGCATGTATTTCGGCGAGAAGTATCAGGACAACGACCGGGCCTACGACACCAATATATATACCCGTCCCGAGGTGGAGCGCATCGTGAGGCTGGCCTTCGACATGGCCATGAAGCGCCGCCGCCACCTCACCGTCGTAGACAAGGCCAACGTGCTGGCCAGCAGCCGGCTGTGGAGGCAGGTGGCCAAGGAGATAGAGCGTGAATACCCCGACGTGCAGACCGACTACATGTTCATAGACAATGCCTCCATGCGCGTGCTGACGGAGCCGCGCTTCTTCGACGTCATCGTGACGGAGAACACCTTCGGCGACATCCTTACCGACGAGACCTCGTGCATCACCGGCTCCATGGGCCTGCAGCCCTCGGCATCGCTGGGAGAGCACACGCCGCTCTTCGAGCCCGTACACGGCTCATGGCCCCAGGCCGCCGGGCAGAACATTGCCAACCCCGTGGCCCAGATACTCTCTGCCGCCATGCTGCTGGAGCACTTCAACCTGACGGAAGAGGGAGCGGCCGTGAGACAGGCCGTCAATGCCTCGCTCTACGCCAACATACGCACCCCCGAGATACAGGTGGAGGGAGCTCCACACTACGGCACACGTGAGGTAGGCGCCTGGATAGCCGACTACATCCTGAAGCATTGACGCCGACCGCCTCACCCCCACGCTACTAACAACTACTAACTAATAACCTAAAACTTATGATTAAACGTACACTTTCGGCCTTCTGCGCTGTGGCTCTGGCGTTGCTTGCCTTTGCCGACAACCCGTATGCAAAGTACACCAAGGGCCTTCCGTTCGACATGGCCGAAGTCAGCGCCCCGACCATTGCCGACCGTCGGGTGATGCTCACCGACTTCGGGGCCGACGCCACGGGTCAGACCCTCTGCACCGACGCCTTTGCCCGCGCCATCGAGGCCCTCTCCGCCAAGGGCGGCGGCCACCTCATCGTGCCGCGCGGCGTGTGGGTGACGGGCCCCGTCGTGCTCAAATCGGGCATCGACCTGCACCTGGAGAAAGGTGCCGTCATTCAGTTTGCGGCCGACGAGTCGCTCTACCCCCTCATCAAGACCTCCTTCGAGGGACTCGACACCCGCCGGTGCCAGTCGCCCATCAGTGCCAACGGCGCGGAGAACATCTCCATCACGGGCGATGGCGTCATCGACGGCAACGGACAGTACTGGCGACCCGTGAAAAGGGCGAAAGTGACCGACTCACACTGGAAGCGACTGCTGGAAAAGCCCGGCAGCATGGAGTTGAAGAAGGGCTACTGGGTGCCGTCGGAGGGATACGCCAAGGGCGAGCAGGGGGCCAACATGAACGTGCCCGCCGCGCAGACCGAGGAGGAATGGCAGGCCGTGAAGCGGTTCCTCAGACCCGTCATGGTGGGGCTGGTGAACTGCAAGAACGTGCTGCTACAGGGCGTCATCTTCCAGAACTCGCCCGCTTGGAACCTCCATCCGCTGATGTGCGAGAACATCATCATCGACAACGTACTGGCACGAAACCCTGCCTACGCCCAGAATGGCGACGCGCTCGACCTCGAGTCGTGCCGCAACGCGCTCATCATCAACTCGCAATTCGACGCCGGCGACGACGGCATCTGCCTCAAGAGCGGAAAGGACAAGGACGGACGCCTGCGCGGACGGCCCTGCGAGAACGTCGTGGTGGACGGATGCACGGTCTTCGCCGGACACGGAGGCTTCGTCGTCGGCTCAGAGATGAGCGGCGGGGTGAGGAACATTAGCGTGCGCAACTGCCAGTTCGTGGGAACAGACGTAGGACTGCGATTCAAGAGCACGCGAGGACGCGGAGGCGTCGTCGAGAACATCTACATCGACGGCATATCCATGACCGACATCGCCACCTACGCCCTCACCTTCAACATGTACTACGGTGGGAAGTCGGTGGCCGAGGTGCTGGCCGAGGGAGGCGAGCAGAAAGCCCCCGAGGTGGTGCCCGTCAGCGAGGAGACACCCATCTTCAGAAACATCGACATACGCAATGTCATCTGCCACCATGCCGGCTATGCCATGGAGTTCAACGGACTGCCCGAGATGCCCATCGACGGCATACGGCTGAAGAACATCTACATCCTGTCCAAGAACGATGCCACCTTCAACTTCAGCAAGAACATCACCAAGGAGAACGTGAACATCGTGCTGGAATAAGCTAACTAACCGATAATCCTGCTAATCGAAAATGAAACGTTTTATTTTCTCAATTCTCATTTCTCAATTCTCATTTCTCGCCACCCTTTCGGCCCAGCCCCGCATCGTGGAGAACCTGGACTTCGGCTGGCGCTTCCATGAGGGCGACGTGGAGGGAGCCTCCACCCTGATGTACGACGACAACCAGTGGCGCACACTCGACCTGCCCCACGACTTCCAGGTGGAACAGCCGTGGGTGGCCCCCGCTGCCGACGAGAAGGCCGACAACAGCGACGCCGCCGCCAACATCAAGAGCCGCCTCTCGTCGCGTGGCTTCAAGGAGATGGGCACCGCCTGGTACCGCCAGCATGTCACGCTGCCCGACTCCCTGCGCCGCAAGAGAATCCTCCTCGACTTCGGCGGTATCATGTATACCGGCGACGTCTACGTCAACGGACTGCTCGTCGGCGGCACTGACTACGGCTACGTGGGCTTCCAGATTGACGTTACCGACAACGTGCGCTTCGGCCGAGACGAGAACGTCATTGCCGTGCAGGCTGACACCCGCGACCCGAAGGCCTCGCGCTGGTACACCGGCGGCGGACTCTTCCGCGGCGTGAAGCTCATCGCCACCGACCGCGACGTCTACTTCGAGCGCCACCCCCTCTACATCACCACGCGCGACAATAAATACGTGACCCTCTCCGTCGAGGTCACCACGCGGGGCAGGGACAAGAAGATGCCCGTCTTCGTGGAAATCCTTGACCCGAAGGGAAACACCGTGTGCCAGTTCACCGACACCGTGCGTCGCAGTACGCCCTCGCGCACCGTCGAGCAGCGGCTGCGCGAGGTGGAGATTCCCAGTCCGCAGCTGTGGGACACCGACAGCCCCAACCTCTACACGGCCAAGGTGACGCTCATGCACGAGAACGGCACCCCCGCCGACAACTACAGCGAGCGATTCGGCATACGTACCATCGAGATAGGGCCAAAGTTCGGCCTGAAGCTTAACGGCAAGAAGGTGCTGCTCAAGGGCTATGCCAACCACCACTCCCTCGGCGCACTGGGGGCCGCCAACTATCCGCGCGCCATCGAGAAGCGCATCAAGCTGATGAAGAGCTTCGGCATCAACCACATACGCACCAGCCACAACCCCTACAGCCGCGAGTTCATCCAGCTGTGCGACGAGTATGGCATCCTTGTCGTCGACGAGCTCTACGACAAGTGGACACGCCAGCACACGGGAGGCCGCGTCGCCTTTGAGAGCCTCTGGCAGAAGGACGTGCCCGAGTGGGTGAAGCGCGACCGCAACTCGCCGTCGGTGGTGATGTGGAGCCTGGGCAACGAGCTGCAGCAAGACCCCAACCAGCCCTACAACGACTATGGAGTGACCATGTACCGGCTGATGAAGACACTGCTGCAGCGGTACGACTCCACACGCCTCGTCACCGTGGCCATGCACCCGCGCTACCGCAACTGGCAGACCGACTCGCTGCCCT
>CAMPCG010000208.1 GCA_946644025.1 uncultured Prevotellaceae bacterium
CAACGACCCCCTGATTAACAGTCAGGTGCTCTAACCAACTGAGCTACTGAAGCAATGTTTGTTTTGGAATCATTTCTGATTTGCGGGTGCAAAGGTACGGACTTTTTTCGAACCGTGCAAATTTTTCCGCGTTTTTTTTGAAAAATTTATAATTGGATGCTTGTTTGCGATTGTTTTATCGTTTTTTTATCATTCTTTTGGGAAAAGTTTTGGTAGTATGGAATAAAATCTGTACTTTTGCAGCATGAACATGTTAAAGAGAATTTATCGCAGTATGCCTCACGTTCACAGCGTGAAGTACATTTTGGCCTTGGCGGTTGGCGTGGCCATTATCGGCTTTGGCGGCGGCAGTAGTGTTTGGGCTCATTTTTCATACCTGAACCGTATTGACGAGCTTCATGAGGAGATTGACCACTATGATGGCGAGTACCGTCGTGACCAGGCTCAGATACGCCAGCTGATGACCAATCCGAAGTCCATGGAGCGCATTGCCCGCGAGCAGTATTTCATGAAAATGGCCGATGAGGACATTTTTGTGCTCAGCGATGACGAGCCGAAGTCCCAAACCAAAGTTTCCGGCGATGACACGATTGAATAGTTGGCAGAACATGCTCTTCATTTGCGGAGCTGTGCTGATGCTCATCGGTGCCGGGACGAGTCTTTTGCGGTGGGATGCAGCGCCGTGGCTTTTTGCAGCTGGGGCGCTGGCCTACACGTCGATGCAGATGCTGCAGCGCTATGAGGGGCGCAATTTCACCGTGCGCCGTCTTCGTCGCATCATGCTTTTCAGCGACTTTCTCCTGCTACTTACCGCCGCGCTCATGTTCGTCAGCCGCTGGCCCCAGCTTGGCGGGCTGGACTGGCAGACATACGTGAACTATGTACACAACAACTGGGTGATAACGCTGCTGCTTGCAGCCATTCTTCAGCTTTACTCGACTTACCGCATCGACAAAGAGCTCAGTGCATAGTCCACAATGCATTATTCATGGTGCATTATTCCATTGCCGCCTTATTATTTTCCGGTCAGTTCGTAACTGCCGCCCGCCTTGGTGTCAAGATCGTACAGCCAGGTAGGCGGCAGTTCCTTGTGCTGCGCCTCTGTCACAGCTGTTTCGGCATTGACGATGGGCTGCGGTGTCTCGGGCAGTACGTAGGCGGGGTTGGTGTTTCTTCCCTTAGCCTGTTTCAGTCCCTTGCCCTTCAGTGGCGTGGCTGAGCGCAGCCGACAGAGTCCACCGACGTCCGAACGAACGACGACACGAGTGAGCCGCCCGTCCTTCCAGTCCATGTCTATCTCGAATCCGCCACGAGCCTTCAGTCCTCGCACGGAGCCGGTGGGCCATGCCTCGGGCAGTGCGGGAATGAGGTATACGAACCCGTCGTGGCTCTGGAGGAGCATCTCGGCGATGCCGGCCGTACATCCAAAGTTTCCGTCAATCTGGAATGGCGGGTGTGCGTCGAACATGTTGGGATAGGTACCGCCGTGCTGTTTCCTTGTCCCGAAGATAAGGAAGGTGTCGGCGGTGAGCGTCAGCTGGTCTTGAATGAGCTTATAGGCGTGGTCGCCGTCGAGCAGTCGAGCCCAGGAGCACACCTTCCACCCCATGGACCACCCTGTGCTAACATCGCCTCGTGCCTGCAGCGACGTTCGGGCCGCCTGCCACAGCGATGGCGTGCGGTAGGGAGAGATTTGGTTGGAGGGGTAGAGGCCGTAGAGGTGGGAGAAGTGCCGATGCGAATCTTTGGGGTCGTCGAGGTCGTCGAGCCACTCCTGCAACTGTCCCCAGCGGCCTATCTGCATGGGGGGAAGGAGCGGGAGCTGGGAGCGGATGAGGTTGATAGTCTCTTTTGTGGAGATAGAAGCTATAGTATCGTTAGAGGCTAAAGTATTGACAGTCTTTACAGCTTGCAGAACATTGCTGAAGAGTTCGGTGAGGAGCAGGTTGTCCATAGTCACTCCGGCATCGAGGGGAGACTGCCGGCCCTTTCCGCCATGTTCTGGCGACTCTCCGGGACAGACGACGAGCCAAGGACGAGACGTGAGGGGTGACACGTGGGAAGAATCCTCCACCAGTATCTGCGAATAGAAGCGGGCGGCATCGAGCATGACGGGGAAATACTGGCGAAGGAAATCTTCGTCGCGCGTAAAGAGCCAATGTTCCCACAGATGGCGGCAGAGCCATGCGGCTCCCATGGGCCACAGTCCGGTGGCGGCGCGGTCTATAGGCCCGGTTACGCGCCACTGGTCAGTATTGTGATGAAGCACCCAGCCGTCGGCACCATACATGTCACGGGCGGTCTGCCGTCCCGTCTGGCTCACCTCGCGTATGAGGCGGAACAGCGGTCCGTTCATCTCCGTAAGGTTGCACACCTCAGAGGGCCAGTAGTTCATCTCGAGGTTGATGTTCGTCGTGTACTTCGAGTCCCACGAGGGCAGCATCTTCTCGTTCCAGATGCCCTGCAGCGTGGCAGGATTAATATCGTCGGGCTGAGAGGAGCAGATGAGCAGGTAGCGCCCGAACTGGAAGTAAGTCTCAACGAGGTGGTTGTCGTGTAGGGTGTTGGGAGTTGGGGAGTCAGGGTCAGCGAACTGCTCGATGCGCATGTCGGTGGACACGTTGGGATAGCGGTCGGGGCCGAGGTCGAGCTTCACGCGGTCGTACAGCCGATGATAGCGCTGCTCGTGGCCCGTTTTCAGGCCCTCATACCCTTGATTCATAGCCTCGCGCAGCCGCTCCACGGCCTGCCGGCGCTCGTCGCCCGTAATATCCTTGTAGTCAACCACATTCGTTCCCACAGCCACATAGACCGTAGCCTCGTCGGCACAGCTTACCGACACCTGTCCGTCGGCCGCAGTCACGCTGCCGCCCTTAGCCTGAGCCGCGAGCAGCCCCATGAACCGCACCTTGCCCTTCAGGTTCTCGTGCTTCGCGCTGACACCGTGCAGATAGGCCCACCCACTCTGCTCGTAAATGCCCGTCAGCACATCAGTATGGGGCGTAGTAAACGAGGCCGTGAAGGAAATCATGCCCGGCTTCGATGCCGTCAGGTGGACAACGACGACCTTGCTGCCCAGTGGGGCAAGTGCTTCGCGCACATAGTGAACGCCGTCCACGTCGTAGCTGACGGTGCTGATGGCGTTGTCAATATCGAGCATCCGCTCGTAGTTATTGTAGGCCGCATGTCCCGGCATGGCAATGTGCAGGTCGCCGAAAGGCTGGAAGGGCATACCTCGGTTCTGGTCCGCGCCCATAGGCATCACCTTCGCGTTGGCCAGTTGCTCGGCCTCCTTGTAGCGGCCCTCGAAGACCAGCTGTCGCACCCGGGGCAGATAATCGCGTGCCTCGGGGTTGAGCACCTGGTTAGGCTGTCCCGCCCAGATGGTCTCCTCGTTGAGCTGCAGGTGCTCAACGGTGGGTGTGCCATAGACCATGGCGCCCATCGTGCCGTTGCCGATGGGCAGTGCCTGCGTCCACGTCTGCGCCGGACGGTCGTACCACAGCCGATGACGCTCGGCCGAGGCGTGCAGGCTAATCACTATTGACAGCGCCAGTAGGAGGGCTTTCTTCATGGTCGGAGGATTTTTAGGGGAGGGCGATTGCAAATCGCCCTGAAGAAACGGGACATAGGCGGGCGTGGTTCAGGCGCCAAAGACGGAGGGCGTTTTAGGGCAGTATCGTCTGCATGGTTTCGGGAGACTCGATGGTGACCTTCGACTCGTCTATCATCGTACGGTCGAGGCCGAACACGTCGGCGAAGAAGTCATAGACAGCCTGCCGCTTCGATGGGCCGAAGTCATGGCGCTCGTCGGGCAGATGGACATTGCGCACACTCGCTTCAGCGCCGTAGAAGCCAAAGATGCGCCTGATGAAGGGGTACTCCAGCTCAGGGTTAGTGTGGGTCCAGTCGCCGCCGTCGCTCACCAGCAGCAGGGGTTGCGGTGCGATGATGGCGGCCAGCTCGGCCTCGCAGGTACCGCCGCCGGCCAGCTGCACGGGCATTCCGCTCTCGCAGGGACAGCCGCCGTCGAAGTGGCTGGCCACGTGGACCACGGGTGCCGAGACCTTGACACGCGGGTCGAGCAGTGCGAGGAGCACGGTGTGAGTACCGCCGCCACTGCCGCCGTTGGCCGCCACGCGCGTGGTGTCGATGTCGCGCCGGTTCTTCAGCATCCAGTCGAGCAGTTTCAGACCGCAGGCAGCCTGGAAGATGTGGGCACGCGCCGTGTGGTGGTCGCCCACCTCGGCCTTGGACTGCCCATAGCCATAGAGGTCGAAGTCCACGCAGACAGCCCCCATGCGGGCCAGTGTGGCCAGTCGCTGCTGCTCGTCGTCGCGGTAGCGCGAGGGCCAGTGTCCGTCTGGACAGACGATGAGCGGTTTCCGCCCCTTCTTCAGCGAGGCATAGATGGTGCCGAAGACGTGCTGACCGGGGGTAAGTTCCAGGCAGATGTTCTGCGTGGTGTAGCCGTCGTGCTTACGTATCTTGGAGAGAATGGCCGCCTTGTCCTTCACGCAGGAGTCGAGGAAAGCATCAATCTGCAGTCTTTCGCGCACCTCCTTCATCAACACCGTCCGCCGTGCCTCCCACTGCTGGCGGTTGCTGTATTTCGACGAGAGCCATTCGAGCATCTGCCGGCCCTCGTCGTCGTGACGGCGCGGATACTCGTAAAGCTTTATCTTGTAGAGATTCCCGCTCTGCTTCCACCAGTTCCAGTCGAAATACTTGCAGATGTTGTCCAGGGTCTGCTCCAGCGAGTAGGGCCTCACGCGGAAATCGGCGTAGGGCAGCACGGCTCCGACGGTGTCGACATTGGCGTCGAACTTCAGCCTGACGCCGAACCGACTGGCCACGTCCTGCATCACGTCATGTACGGGACGGGCATAGCGCTGGGCCACGCAAAAGGATAAATGACAAATGATCAATGAGAGAGCAATGTAGAGGCGTTTCATCTGTTTAGCGTGTTGCAGTTGAGTATTCCTAAGTCTTTGCGGTTGGCCACGGGCCGGCCGTCGACCATGAGCGTCAGGCCGATGCCCTGATGATAGCGCTGTCCGTCGCGGTCCCACACGATGGTGACGGTGTGGCCGCGATAGCTGATGCCGTCAAGGCAGAAGTAGTCCCACTGGTCCTTGGGCAGCAGGGGGTTGACCACGATACTGCCGTCCAGCTGGGGGCGCAGTCCGCAGATGCCGGTAATGACGAGGTCGTTGTAGGTAGAGTGGTTGTAGTATCGGCTGCGCTCTCGGTCGCCCATGAGCCATGCGCCGGTTTTCTCGTCGAGATATTCGCCGATGTAGGGCCGTCCGCGGTGGTGCTGGCTCTCGGTGTAGAGCTGCATCTGGCGGAAGAACAACCCAGCCCCTACCCCTCCCGAGGGGAGGGTGGATTGCAGATGGTTGGCCAGTGCCGTGAGCGTCTGGCTGGTGGCGAAGGGCCACACGGCGCCGTCCCATTCGCAGCGGCCCACGCCGTGGCTGCGGAACTCGGGGTGTCGGCGCTCGGCAGGGGTCAGTCCGTAGGGG
>CAMPCG010000209.1 GCA_946644025.1 uncultured Prevotellaceae bacterium
CATAGCGCAAGGTGGCGATGCCGTTGCGAGCGAGGTAATCGGCAATGACGGCGAAAGGCTTGTGCTCGAAAAGGGTTTCGTCGCGGTCTTGCAGGCCACTGCCCGTGACGAGGAGAAGGCAGAGGCCTACCCCCGTCCCCTCCCCAAGGGAGGGGGGCAGTGTGAGGGTGCCGGCGAGGGTGTAGCCCCCTTCCGTCTCCCCCCCATAGGGGGAGGGAACTGCTATCTTTACCTCGTGAGTCTCGTAGGGGAAGGGAGGTTGAGGCGTTTGTGGACGCTGGCGTACGAGGGCACCAGGGGTGAGCGTGAGAGGGAGCTTGAACCCCCGCTGAAGGAATGTCCCCACGAGTTGTCCCTCCTTCAATTCAGCTTCGTAGGCAGCCATGAGCAAGGGGAACACCACGTTTACCCTCTCAGAGGTGAGTTCCTTCACGGTGCCTTTAATTCCTGTGGCATCTTGGTCGGGGGAGTCGAGGGTGCAAGTGGTGTCATTGTCGAAATGGAACACCAGGTTAAGGTCAATGGAATTGAGTGACAATTGGCCATGCCATGTGCCGCTGATGAGGGATTGGGCTGCAATGCCATTGCAGCATATAAGACAAAAGGAGAGGAGGAAGAGTTTTAGTTGATAGTTCATAGTTCATAGTTCATAGTTGATAGTTCTTAGTTCTTGCTCCGCGAGGCTTCGCAAACGTTCCTGTGGGCCGGGCGGAGAAGGGTTGAGGAGTTGAGAGATAACGAAAGGCACGGAACCACTAACACTGTTCCCATGCGTTCCGTGCCTTTCGATGTTTTGTATTATAACGGAGGGTTATCTACGGATGACCTTTGTCACCTTGCCATCGGCATGGCGGACAATGTTCAGACCACGCTGTAGCTGCTGCTGGCGCATACCGTTGGGCGAGAAGACAGCCGTAGCTGCGCTGTTGTCAGTATTTACCTGACTGATGCCGAGCGCAATGTCCTCCTCGGTGGTGCGGATGGTCCAGTAGAGAGCATGTGAGAGGTCGTTGTCGCTCATGACGAAGGCGGCAGTGCTTTCGCTGAAGTTTTCTACTCCAGCGGCATCGCTCAACACTGCGGCAGCATTGTCGAAGTGGTTGTTGTATGGAGCCTGAATCATGTAAACCGTCTTCCCGTCGTGCTCAACTTCTTGGATGTGGCACTCGGCGGCAGTTGAGCCCAGTGTCCAGAAACCGACTTCTGTGGGCGCACCTACATACTTGCCTGCTGTCTTGTCTTGCAGGGTGAATACGCCTTTTTTGTTGGCAACAGGCGAAATGACGAAGTCGTCCTTCAGGAGGTAGGCCGTTGTCAGTTTGCCGCTTTCCACCTCAGCCATGTAGCACTCATTAGCATCGAGGATGCGATAGGTCTCGGCAGCGTCGAAGGTCGGCGTGGTGCCCACTTTCACGATGTCCCAGATGAAGTGCTTGCCACCGGCAAGGTCGTAGGTGGCATTGCCCTCGCTGTCGGTGGTCCACCAGGCGTTGGAACCCCATGTAGCCTCTGTGGCGGCATTGGTGGCACGGACGGCATAGAGACCTTCCTCGTTGAGCAGGATGGCCTGAGCCTCCCAGTCGTTGCGGTTCTGCCAGTCGGTACGGATGTACTTCGTGTTGGTGGAAGCGTTGGTCGGGTTGGTGAACTGACCCGTCTTCCAGCCGTAGGCCTTGAAGCCACCCGAGAGAGCAGTCTTCTGGAAGGTGAAGTACTTAGCCTGGTTGGCGTCGGTGGTCAGCGTGCCGTCAGCCTTCAGATAGTAGATGCCACGCACATGCTCGTCGTTGAGATAGCTGGTGGAGAAGTAGTAGACACCACCATCCTCGAGCTTCGCCAGTGCACGCTCGTAGTCCTCGTCCTCGGTGTCGCCCTTCAGAGCGTCGTACATCTCCTTGATCTGCTCGGCGGTGATGGTGAGGAAGGTCTGGGCATAGCCATTGCCAGCCGAATAGGACTCGTCCTCATAGAGGATGGCGAGGTCGCCATTGGTGAGGCGTACCATGGTGGAGTAGGCGCAGCCACCCGGCTGGATGTTCATCACGTCCGTCCAGTTCTGTCCCTGGTCGATGCTCATGGCCAGTGTGAGGTTCTGGCGCGAGCCCGTGTTCTTCAGATACGTGTGGAGCATGATGTCGCGCTCGTTGTCGATGGAGCGGCTGTAGTAGAGGATGTCGGCATTGCAGGCGTTGGCCGTGATCTGGCTGTTGCGCCACTGCGTGCCCCACTCGGTGCCGTCGGCATTACCCGTGTTGAAGCCGCGGGCGCCGCTCTGGCGCACAGAGATGAGCAGCGAGCCGTCGTTCATCTCCTCGAGCTTCGACTCGTCGCCGCCGGCATAGGCTGTTGCCGGGCCGAGCGTCCAGTGCTCACCCTCATCGGTCGACGAGATGATGACGCAGTTGGATGTCGACGTGCCGGAAGAAGGCAGCGTGTTGGTGGTGAACATCACCGTTCCGTCGCGCTTGAGCAGTCCCTTGCCCGAAGTAGTAAAAATGCTCCAGAAGCCCAGCTGGTTGGTCAGGTTGTGTGTGGCATCGGTGAAGTTGCTCGTGGTGAGCTCGCGTACCGGTGTCCAGGTGACGCCGTTGTCGTCGCTGGTGCAGATGCCGATGTTGCGCATGCTGGAGAAGTAGCCGTTCTTGCCGGCAGCCATCAGGCAGACGATGCGTCCGTTGGCTGTGCGCACGAGTGCGGGGTCGCCATAGCCATAGGTGGCGCTGTTGCGTCCGTCGCCCACGGCGATGAGGTTCTGAGCGCTCCATGTGCGTCCGCCGTCGACACTACGGCGAATCGACACGTCGATCTTATGATTGCCCAGGTCGGCATTGCTGCTGTAGCGGCGGTCGCTGGCCACGACGATGTTGCCCTCCTTGTCGAGCACCATGGCCGGGATGCGGTAGTAGCGGCAGTCGTCGGTGGTGGGCACATAGGCAAAGCTCTGCGTGGCGAAGATCTTCGCCTCGCCCTTCGGGTCGCCGAGTGAGGCATCGATGGCGATGTCCTCGGTGGTCTCGTTGAACGTGTAGTTGACCGATGTCAGGGCGGCGTCGACGAAGGCAGCCAGCGTGGCATCGTCCTTGATGTCGGCCGTCAGCCAGAGGTAGTTGGTGCCGTTCTTCAGGGTGAAGCCCTCGTTGAAGGTCAGCGTCATCTCATCGTTGTCGGGAGCTGTGGAGCCGAGCGATACAGGATTCTCATCGGCATAGAACTCAGCATTGTTCGACTGATAGACGGCCAGGCGCTCGATGTTCTCACGCGAGTCGCCTTTCAGCTTGACGCTGATGCTGTTGATGGTTGCGGCGATGTTGCCACTGATGCCGACGCGCAGCAGCACGGCGTTGTCGTTGTTGCGGCCCACCGTCTCGTAGCCCTGGCGTACGCTGATGTCGCGGTCGCTGAGCGAGGTGATGCCGTTGAGGATCTCGTTCTTCACCTCCTCGCTGACGGGCTGTCCTTTGACGAAGTAGAACGGCACGCCGCCATCGTTAGGAGCATAGTAGGAGATGAGCGGTCCGACGAAGGAGTTGCTCACCGACATGTAGACCTCGCTGTCGGTGGTGTGGAGCGCATAGTTGGTGTTGCTGAGCTGCTCGAGCGTGATGCCCACCTTGTTCTGCGTGAACACCCACGTCATCTTCGGCGAGTAGGAGTCGGTGGCAGTGGTCTGGTAGTTGCCCAGCTCGTTCGACGGCTCGATGTAAGCGCGGCGTCCGATGTTATAGAGGTTGTAGTCGCCGTTCTCCGTCTTCACGAACACCCACTGGTAGTTCTCGGCGCTGGTGTTGGAGTCGTTCTTACCCGTCGACCAGACGAAGTCGCTCGAGTGAGAGGGGCTGTAGTAGAGCATGCCACGGCCGTTGGCATTGATGATCTGATAAGCCGTGAACTCCTGGATCTCCTCCGGTGCCGACTCCTCGCCCAAGGTGACGGGGTAGAGCTGGTAGCACTGAGCAGAGCCCTCGGTGGAGTTGACCGTCGTGTACGAGTAGACACCATAGCTGGCACGGTCGAGGCCGTAGGTCGTTCCGTCGACGGTGATGCGCGGGAACACGTATCCGTTGTCGTTGAAGTTCCACGAATAGTTGCCTGCCGTCTCAGAGGTGTAGAGGTTGCCATTGCCCGTGGGCACGGGGAAGTAGCCACCTGTTGACGACTGGATCTGCCACGTGCCGTCGTCCTGCTTGAGGAGCTTGAACACATAGCTCGTCTTCGTGGAGCCGTTAAGGGCGCTGTAGGACAGACCGTTGAGCATGAGCTTCAGGTCGGTGCCCTCCTCGATACAGGTGTTGTTGCGAGGTTGGTAGATGACGTAGAGGCCTCCGTCGACGAGGTCGGCCTCAGCCTTTACTTGTCCACCCACGGTGATCTGGTAGGTGGCATCGGTGATGGGCCACTGGATGTCGTCGTCAGCCGAAACGGTCAGTGCCGGCAGCAATGAAGCCAAGAATCCGAAAAACAGAAGTAGAATCTTGTTCATAGATGTTTGGTTTTTTGTTATGAAATAATTGGTTAGTAGATAAATTTGTGCCCAAAGGTACGAAAAATAATCGTAAATAAGTCGCTTTTCAGGAATAAAAATGTAATTTTGCAGAAAATAGTTGGAATATGATCAATTACGAATCGCTGAAAGACAAACGCATTGCCGTGCTCCTCTCAGGAGGTGTGGACAGTGCCGTGGTGCTCTACGAACTGGTGAGTCATGGGCTGAAGCCCGACTGCTTCTACATCAAGATCGGTCCTAACGACGATGAGGGCGAATGGGACTGCTCGATGGAGGAGGATGTGGAGATGGCAACGGCGCTATGCCATAGGTTTGGCGTGACGTTGGAGATCGTGGACTGCCACCGTGACTACTGGGACGAGGTGACTCGCTACACGATGGAGTCGGTGCGTGCCGGTCGCACACCTAATCCCGACGTGATGTGCAATCGGCTGATTAAGTTCGGTGCTTTCGACCGCAAGCGCGGACACGAATATGACCTCATCGCCACAGGGCACTATGCACAGACGGAGATAGAAGAGGTTGATGGGGAAGGGGGCAAGGAGCAGGTGAAGTGGCTTTGCACGAGTCCCGACCCCGTGAAGGATCAGACCGACTTTTTGGCACAGCTCTACGATTGGCAATTGAAAAAAGCACTGTTCCCGATTGGGCATATGCGGAAGGAGGAGGTGCGCGAGATCGCCGAGCGTGAGCACCTGGTAAATGCCAAGCGAAAGGATTCGCAGGGAATCTGCTTTCTTGGCAAACTGAACTACAACGACTACGTTCGTCGCTACTTAGGCGAACAGGAAGGCGACGTCATAGATATAGATACCGGTAAGGTGCTGGGTAAGCACAAGGGACATTGGTTCCACACCATCGGCCAACGCAAAGGACTTGGACTGGGCGGCGGTCCGTGGAATGTGGTAAAGAAAGACGTAGAAAACAACATCCTGTATGTCGTGAAAGGCTATGAGCCCATCAAGGCACATAAGAAGGAGTTCGTGATCAAGGATTTTCATTGGTTGACCA
>CAMPCG010000210.1 GCA_946644025.1 uncultured Prevotellaceae bacterium
CGCGGATGGCGATGCGACATCATCGACCTGCACTGCTACTGGCCCGAGGGCAGCTTCGGCAACATCAGGAACTGGGCCGACAAATACAAGCGCCCGGTGTGGATCTCGGAGTGGTGCTGGGGAGCATCGTGGAACAGCAACGGCGCCTTCGCCAGCGGTGTCAGCGACACACAGGTGCGCGACGCCCTGCAGCGCATCTGCACCGGCCTGAACAATGCCGACTACGTGGAGCGCTACTACTACTGGAACGGCGAGCGCGACCCCTCGCGCCTCTACAAGAACGGCAAGCTCACCCCGGCAGGTGAGATGTACGCTGCCCTCGACGGCGGACTGGCCTACAACGGCAAGTACAACTATGCCCCGAAAGTACCCGCACAGCATGACCCCAGCAACCTGGTCGTCAGCTTCGACAAGAACGCCCACACCGCCGCCCTCACCTGGTATGACCCCAACGGCGAAATGAACGTCGGCGTCAAGGTGGAAAGGCGCAAGTCGGCCTCAGACCAGTGGACCGTCGTGGGAGAGCCCGCCATGAAGGAGACACCGGGACAATGCTCATACGAAGACACCAACGTCACCAACGGATGCCAGTATCGCATACACATCATCGACGCCAACAACCGTGACCGCTACTCCAACGTCGTCACGGCAGCCAGCTCAGACCTCGGAGCCGGCGATTCCGTGGAACTCAACGGCGTGACGAAATACGTGGGCGGAAACATCTTCACCAACGGCAACTTCGACATGGGAGCCTTTGGGTGGGCCAACGGAAAAGGCGAGCCGCTGGCACAGCCGTGGTTCCAGGTGGTGCCCGTCGGCGGCTATGACAACGGCCCCTACCTCCACGCCTACGGCGACGGAATGGGCACGGGCAACACCACCGAGTCGGTCATCAAGACCGCCTTCGACGTGAAGCCCTCCACAGACTACTATTTCTCAGCCTCCGTGTGCAACACCGCGGGCATATTCACCCAGCTCTGCTTCACCACCGACGGCAGCGCAAGCGCCAAGGCCATCAAAAGCCTGCAGAACGCTACCGGCAACTGGCTCACACAGTACGAGACGTTCAACTCCGGCGAATACTCCAAGGTGCTGTTCTTTGGCCGCAAGATGGGTGCCAAGACACAGATTGACAACCTGCTCCTCGCCCAGCTCTTCGACAGCGAGGAAGAGGCCATCACCGACGGTGTAGAGAAAGCGCGGCTGCGTGCCGAGGCCTTCAAGAGCTACAACACCAGCTATCCCGAACTCAACCGCTACATCGACGAGACGCTGCAGACCGTCGGCGGTACCGACCAGGCAGCACTCTTCGCCCTGGAGAGCGCAGTGGCACAGGCCATCCAGGCCTACAACATCATCCCCCGGCTGCGGGCCCTCACCAGTCAGGCTGCCGACCTGCTCTCCCTGGGGCTGAACGGGAGCGACGAGCTGAGAGCCGTCTTCGAGACAGCCGGGAGCATGGTGCCCTCCTTCATCATCAGCCACTATGCTGAATTGCAGCGTGCCATCGACGAGTATCTGCCCCTGACAGACGCCGCCACACAGCCCAAGCAGCCGAAGTTCGCCTCTGCCACGGGATGGACCACGGCCTGCGGCACCTACACCGGCGGCGACCAGCGCATCAACAGCCAGGACGGCGTCACCTTCTGGAACGCCTGGTGGAGCGGACTCAGCGCCTCAGAGGGCACGAAGCAGACGATGGAGGTGAAGCAGGACGTCACGGGACTGACCCACGGACTCTACACCCTGCAGTGCAAGGCCACGACCGAGCATTACTGCCTGAGCGACCAGCACGCATATCTCACCGCCGGCGACGAGACCGCCACCTCGCCCACCCTCACAGCCGACTATTTCGACCAGCCCACCGTCAGCACCGCCGACCGCTGGCAGACGCTCACCACCACGCGGCCCGTCTACGTCGACGAGGGCGGCACCGTCACCATAGGCTTCACGGGGTCCAAGGAAGGGGCCGTCGACAACGCTTGGCACGAGATAGGCAACACGAAGAGCATGAACGGCGACAAGCGCGAGGGATGGTGGTGCGCCACCGACTTCGTGCTCAAGCACACGCCCCTCTACAAGATTGACGTAGAGCCGGGACAGTGGAACGTCGTCTGTCTGCCATACACCATCACCACCACCGACGACATCACCATGTACCAGATAGTCGGCATTACCAGCGACTACACCAAGCTCTGCGTCGAGCCTATAGAAGACTCCAAAGCCGGTGTGCCCTTCATCTTCCGCTCCACGTCGGGAAAGGCCATCTTCTACGAAAGCGGAAAGGCCACCACCATCGCTACCGACGGCAACGGCAACCTGCGCGGCTACCTGAGCATGAAGACCAGGCTCCACGTGCCCGAGAACTATTACTACCTTGAAGGCGGACAGTTCCTCAAGTGCACCATGCCCTTCACACAGCGTCCCTACCTGGATAACTATACGGGCATCGTGCGCCCCTTCACCGACGGCAACGCACAGCCTGTGACCATCTATAAGGGCTGGCGCGGACTGAGCATCCCCATCAACGACGTCACCGACGAGGAGAAAGAACACAATGACAGCGTCGCCAAGACCGTCGTGATAAGCAGTGGCGGCGACGTGAACGGCGACGGTGCCGTAGACGTGGCCGACATTTCAGCCATCATCAGCTGCATGGCCGGCGACACCAGCGTCTCGCAGGAGAACGCCGACGTCAACGGTGACGGTACGGCAGACGTGGCCGACATTAGCACCGTGATTTCGATTATGGCGGAAGGCGAATAAGCCATCCCCCGACAACGACATCCCCCAAAAACGAGTCTTTCCCAGTCCCCATTCGGTTCGGACTGGGAAAGACTCGTTTAGGTACTGACCTGCATTATTCATACCGCGATGCTTCAGCCGTTCTGATGACGGGAAAGAGCCGTTGAAAAGTTGTCTTTGCCCGTATATTAAGTGGGGAAAGGGTAGTTGCAATCTTGAAACGTCGTCGTAGTTTGTACAAACGCCGACGTAGTTTGTACAAACGCCGACGTAGTTTGTACAAACGTCGTCGTAGTTTGTAGAAACGCCGTCGTGGTTTGAAGAATCGCCGTCGGTGTTTGACTTTGCCGATGTGGGGTCAGATTTCAACCGCACGGCATGGAAAATATTTGCGCCTTGGAATGAAGGCTAACTGATTGCCGACCAGTTGACAGGAGTCTTGTGAAGCTGCTCCAGCCGATGCCACAAGAGTTCGTATTTCGCCGAGTTACACGTGGGGTCTTCGTCGACGATGCGCTGCGCCTCGTCGCGGGCCATCTGCACGAGCTGTCCGTCCCGGGCGATGTCGGCAATTTTCAGGTCGAAGGCCATGCCGCTCTGCTGGGTGCCCTCGAGGTCGCCGGGTCCGCGCAGCTTCAGGTCGGCCTCGGCAATGCGGAAACCGTCGTTCGTCTGACACATGATGTCGATGCGCTTACGTGTCACCTCCGAGAGCTTGTAGTTGGTGACGAGGATGCAGAAGCTCTGGTCGGCACCGCGCCCTACCCTACCCCTCAGCTGGTGCAGCTGCGAGAGTCCGAAGCGCTGGGCATCCATGATGACCATCACCGAGGCGTTGGGAACGTTCACGCCCACCTCTATGACGGTGGTGGCGACGAGAATCTGCGTCTCGCCCCGCACGAAGCGCTGCATCTCCTCCTCCTTGTCGCGCGGCTTCATGCGTCCGTGAACCTTGCTGAGACGAAACTCCGGGAACACCTGGCGCAGTGTCTCGAAGCCCTGTTCCAGGTTCTTCAGGTCCATTTTCTCGCTCTCCTCTATGAGCGGGAAAACGATGTAGACCTGCCGTCCCTGGCGAATCTGCCCCCTGATGCCGTCGTAGAGCGACGCCAGGCGGCTCTCAAAGACGTGGGTGGTCTGTATGGGCTTGCGTCCCGGTGGCAGCTCGTCGATGACGCTCACGTCGAGGTCGCCGTAGAGGGTCATGGCCAGTGTGCGGGGGATGGGGGTGGCGGTCATGACGAGGATGTGGGGGAGTGAAGGGGGGGTGAAAGGGGAGTGAAAGGGGAGTGAAGGGGACGTTACCTTTTCTGATGGCAAGTCATTCGTCCCTTTCACTCCTTTTTCACTCCTGTTCACTCCCCTTTCACTCCCCATAGATTTCTCCCACAGTTTCGCCCGCTGTGCCACGCCGAAGCGGTGCTGCTCGTCGATGACGACCATGCCCAGCTGGCGGAACTGCACGGTGTCCTCGATGATGGCATGGGTGCCCACGAGGATATGAACGCTGCCATCAAGCAGTCCGTCAAGAATCTCCTGGCGCTTCTTACCCTTGACAATGCCGGTGAGCAGTTCCACACGCACGTCCATGCCCTTTAGCAGTTCGGCGATGGTGGTCAGGTGCTGCTCGGCCAGTATCTCCGTCGGGGCCATCATGCAGGCCTGGAAGCCGTTGTCCACGGCAATGAGCATGGCCATAAGAGCCACCAGGGTCTTGCCACTGCCCACATCGCCCTGCAGCAGACGGTTCATCTGTCGGCCTGAGGCCAGGTCGCGGCGTATCTCGTGCATGACGCGCTTCTGAGCCCCCGTGAGGTGGAAGGGCAGATGGTCGTAGTAGAAGGTGTTGAACACGGTGCCGATGCGGTTGAACACATATCCGCGGTACTTGCGCCGCTGGTCGCTGGCATACCTTAATATATTAAGTTGTACGTAGAACAGCTCCTCGAACTTCAGCCTTACGCGGGCCTTTTCCAGCTCCTTGGCGTTCTGCGGATAGTGGATGGTGCGCAGGGCATGGTCGCGGTCCATCAGGTGCAGACGCGTGGTGATGAAGTCGGGGATGGTCTCGGGCAGCGGGTCCTTGAGCTTCTCCAGCAGGTTGCGCACCAGCTTCTCCATGTTCCTCGACGCGAGGTTCTGCTTCTTCATGCGATCCGTCGTGTTGTAGTAGGGACGGAACCCACCCACGCCCTGAAGTGCCCCCTCTGTGGAAGGGCTGGGGGGAGCCTCCATCTCCGGATGCTGCACCTGAATCCTGTTGTTGAAGACCGACGGACGCCCGAACACCATGTAGTCCTGGCCTATCTTATAATTCTGGCGGGCATACTTGCCACCATTGAACCACACGAGGTCCATGATGCCCGTGCCGTCGCTGAAATGAGCCACGACACGCTCGCGGCCCGGCCCCATGTCAAACGTCTCAAAGCTCAGGATGCGTCCCACCACCTGAACGAAGGGCATGTCGCCCGTCAGCTCGCTCACCTTGTATATCTTCGAGCGGTCGACATACTTATAGGGGTAGTATTCCAGCAAGTCGCCGTAGGTCTCGATGCCAAGCTCGGCACTGAGCAGCTTCTTGCGGTTAGGGCCTACGCCCGTCAAGTACATGATGTCCTGTGAGAGTATGTCCACGGAGAGATTTGAGGTTTGATTCTTTTACAGGCTTTCTATGAAGGTACGTGTCACCTGGAAGGAGTTTTGGGCGATGGTGGCCCAGAAGTCGTGATACTGCGAGGCATCGGTGTCGCGCAGGGGGATGTCGCTGATG
>CAMPCG010000211.1 GCA_946644025.1 uncultured Prevotellaceae bacterium
CCTCCTACTGGAGCGCGTCCCTCGCTCCTGGGGACGTGGGTTATCGGGGGCTTTGTTGTGTGGTTATCAGCTTATGTTCGATTACTGCCATGCTGCACAGACTCTCTGGGTGTCTACTTTCAGTTGCTCGAAATAGCGAGCGGTGGCCTCGTCGTTAGTGCGTTTGGCCTCTTCGGCCGCTTCTTTCATCAATTGCGATAGCACCTCGTCAGAGGGTTCCTCTATGCTCGTCAGCTTATAAGTGTCAATCGTTTGCTTCATATTCATATCAATTTGAGAGCAAAGTTACTAACTATTTGTGAAAAGTTGGTAAATTTGGATGGAAAGTTATATAATTTTAGTAATTTTGCCACCGATATGGAGAAAATCCTTCGCGTTCACAGCGTCAACGACTACGCCCGCTATATCGGTGCTCCCGTGCTCCATCCGCTCGTGTCGGTTATTCACTACGACGAGCTGGAACACTGCCGCCACTCGCTCAACAACTACGATGTCTATGGCATCTTCATCGGCGACGAGACCTTGGAGAATCTTACCTACGGTCTTATCACCTACGACCTTCACCGTCACGCCCTGATGTGTGTGTCGCCTGGCCAGATTGGCGGCAAGGCCGATACCGGCGAGGAGATTCAGACCAAGGGCTGGGCCCTGCTCTTCGACCCGGAGCTCCTGCACGGCACCGACCTGGAGCGGCGGCTGCCGGCATATACCTACTTCTCGTACAACACCAACGAGGCCCTGCTGATGAGCGAAGAGCAGCGGCAGACCATCGTCGGCCTGTTGGAGGCCATGCGCACAGAGCTTGCCGAGGACGACGACCACGCGCAGCATATCGTCGTGGCACACCTGCAGCTTGTCCTGGAATACATAGCCCGATACTATGCCAGCCAGCTGTCGTTGCAGACAAAGGCTTCCAACGACTTGCTCACTCGGTTTGAGAACCTGCTGCGGCGTTATTACGCCGAAGGGCTGCAGCGTACCTACGGACTTCCTACGGTGAAGTACTGCGCCCGGGAATTGTTTCTCTCCACCAACTATTTCGGCGACCTCGTACGCCAGATGACTGGCGACACTGCCAGCAACATGATTAGGCGCTACGTCATGCTGCAGGCACAGAAGCTGCTCATCAGCGGCTCCACCATTACGGGTACGGCTGACCAGCTGGGCTTTGAATATCCGCAGCACTTCACCCGCATGTTTAAAAAGCATTTCGGCGAGTCGCCGAGCCAATACCTGGGCCGCAAGAGGAAATAAAACGTGCAAAAGGATATACCTTTATTAACTGTCTGTTAAAGAAAGCGCGCCGTTTCTTTGGCCGTTACGTTTTTTATTGCTATTTTTGCAAGCACAAATAAACTACTAATACTACTACTATGAAACGACAATCGGTAACGACGATTCTGATGGCCCTCTCGGCCATCGCCTTTGCCCAGCAGCGTCAGGAGACCGTCTTGACGGACGGCTGGCAGTTCTCACGTGACAAACAACAGTGGCAGGCCGTCAGAGTGCCCCACGACTGGGCCATCAGCGGACCCTTCGACAAGAAGTGGGACCTGCAGGTGGTGGCCATCGAGCAGAACGGCGAGAAGGAGGCCACCGAGAAGAGCGGACGCTCGGGTGCCCTGCCGTGGATTGGCGAGGGGCACTATAAACGGTCATTCACCGTTCCGGCAGGATTTAACGGTCATGCCGAACTGCTCTTCGACGGAGCCATGGCCGAGCCCACGGTCAGCGTCAACGGACAGAAGGCGGGCTATTGGGCCTACGGCTACAACACGTTCCGTGTGGATATCACGAAGTTCGTGAAGGTGGGAGAGAACTTCCTTGAGGTCGATCTGAAGAATGTCGAGGAGAGCTCGCGCTGGTATCCCGGTGCCGGCCTCTACCGTCCCGTGACGCTGATCCTCAATTCGCAGGACGCGCGCATCGACGACTGGGGCATCACCACGACGACTGAGCTGGGCAAGAAAAAGAGTCCCAAGAACGGCGATGTGGACGAGTTCACCATCGAGGTGCCCATCATCACCGCCGACGGCAAGGGCCGTCCCGTGGATCTGCAACTCATCGACCCCGACGGAAAGTCGGTCAGCATGCTGAATTCCGCCCCCTTCAAGGACGGCAAGGCCATAGGTCGGTTCTGGGGGAAGTTCAAGCACTGGACGCCCGAGACACCTTATTTATATAAGGTGCGCGTGACGGTGTATGACGGTAAGGCTGACCCGGCGAAGAAGCTTTACGATGACTTCGGCAAGGTTGTTGACCAGAAGACCTTCACCGTGGGCATCCGCACGGTGAAGGTTTCGAAGGAAGGCGGCTTCCAGCTGAACGGTGTGACGCGTAAGCTGAAGGGTGTCTGTCTGCACCACGACCTCGGTCCGCTGGGCGCCGCTGTGAACAAGGCCGCCCTCATCCGACAGATAAAGACCATGAAGGAAATGGGCTGCGACGCCATTCGCACGGCTCACAACATGCCGAGCCAGTGGCAGATGGACATCTGCGACTCGCTGGGCATGATGGTCATGGCCGAGAGCTTCGACATGTGGGTCTACCCCAAGTGCAAGAACGGCTACGCCCGGTTCTTCAAGACCTGGGCCGACCGCGACATTGAGAACCTTGTCGTGGCCAACCGCAACCACCCCTCAATCGTGATGTGGTCGATAGGCAACGAGATTCCCGAGCAGGGCATGGCGGGAGGCCGCGAGATGGCCGCCCACCTGCAGGACCTCTGCCACCAGCTGGACCCCACGCGCCCCGTCACCCAGGGCTGCGACCGCCCCGACAACGCCGCCGCTACGGGATTCCTGCAGACCATGGACGTGCCGGGACTGAACTACCGCCTGCACCGCTATCAGGACACCTTCGACAAACTGTGGCACGGGTTCCTGCTGGGCTCGGAGACCACGTCGACGGTGTCGTCGCGCGGCGTGTATAAGTTCCCCGTCAAGACCACCGACAACTCGCAGTACAGCTCGTGGGCAAAGGGCTACGACCCGCAGGCCATCAAGAATGCCGACGGGCAGTGCTCGGGCTACGACGTGGAGTACTGCGCATGGTCTAACCTGCCCGACGACGACTGGCGCTGGCAGGAGGACAAGCCGTGGGTCATCGGCGAGTTCGTGTGGACGGGCTACGACTACCTGGG
Source organism: uncultured Prevotellaceae bacterium (assembly GCA_946644025.1). Next base: position 3,143 of record CAMPCG010000211.1, read on the forward strand.
CGAGCCTACACCCTACGACGAATACTGGCCCAGCCGCAGCTCCTACTTCGGCATCTGCGACCTGGCCGGACTGCCCAAGGACCGCTACTTCCTCTACCGTTCTCACTGGAACCGCGACGAACACACCATCCACCTGCTGCCCCACTGGACGTGGCCGGAGCGAAAGGGCGAGGTGACGCCCGTATACTGCTACACCGACTACCAGGAGGCCGAGCTCTTCCTCAACGGCAAGAGCCAGGGACGCATCAAGAAGGTCAAGGAGGAACCCGGCAAGTGGGACGCCAAGGACCGGCTGGACCGCTACCGCCTGCGCTGGAACGACGTGAAGTACGAGCCCGGCGAACTGAAGGTCGTGGTCTATGACGAGGCTGGCAACGCCGCCGGTACCAAGACCCTGCTCACGGCCGGAAAGCCCGCCCGTCTGCAGCTCGACGTATGGACGCAACAGAGTAACCTCTCACCCCTCACCTCTAACCTCTCACCCCTGAAAGCCGACGGCCAGGACCTGGCCTTCGTCACCGTGTCGCTCACAGACAAGAGGGGCACCCTCATCCCCAATGCTGCCGACCAGCTGAAGTTTGAGGTGACGGGTGCGGGAACGTTCCGCGCAGCCTGCAACGGCGACGCCACCTCGCTCGAACCGTTCACCGAGCCTACGATGAAGCTCTTCAACGGCCAGCTCGTGGTCATCGTTCAGGCTGGAAAGAAGCCTGGAAAGGCAACACTGAAAGTAACAGACCTGGAGAACAAGCTCACCAAGTCCGTCACCATCAGCGTGGAGGAAGAGTGAGATGGAAGTGAAAGGGAGTCTTAAGGGAGTTTTTAAGGAGTTTTAAGGGAGTGAAAGGGAAGTGAAGGGGGAGTGAAAGGGGAGTGAAGGGGACGTTTGTTCTGCGGGTAAATCTATTGTCCCTTTCACTCCCCCTTCACTCCCCTTTCACTCCCCTTTCACTCCCTTTCAACCTTAAAACTTCACTATACAATCGGCAGCGATATGCCGCAAATCTTCTGATAGACATCGAGGGCATAGACATCGGTCATGCCGCTGATGTAGTCAATGACGGCCATGAGACGTGTCTCGAGGTCGTCATTTTCTATGTCGTACTGGCTGCTCACGCGGCCAATGAGCTGCTGGCTGTAGTAGCGCTCGGGGTGCTCTATGGCCTCGACCATCAGCTCCATCAGCGTGGCCATGATGCGGTAACCCGACAGCTCTACGTCGAGCACGGGCTGGCTCTTGTAGATGCGCTGCTTCGAGACCTGCGTACAGGCTTTGTAGGCCTGGCGCGGCAGGTCGCCGATGTGGTCGATGAGCGAGCCCGTCAGGCGGCCTGCCAGGATGTCTTCCTCGTGGCGGAGGAAGGTCTCCACGCACTCGTTCTCCAGCTTGCCGATGACGCAGGCCCGCAGGTACTGCACCTTCTCGTTGGGGTCGGTGAGCTGCTCGTCGCTGATGCGCTGACGTATGCGGTTGCGCGTGTCGGCGTCGAAGAAGCCGAGCATGAGGGCGGCCGTCTCGTCGAAGGAGAGAATCTTCAGCTTGTGGGCATCCTCCAGGTCCATAATCTCGTAGCAGATGTCGTCGGCCGCCTCGACCAGATAGACCAGCGGGTGGCGGGCGTAGCGCAGCGGCTGTCCTGGCTCGGAGAGGCGCAGTATGCCCATCTCGTCGGCAATGCGCTCGTAGATGGGTGCCTCGCTGGCGAAGAATCCGAACTTGCCCTTCCGTCCGGCCAGCGACGACGCGTGGGGATATTTCACGATGCTGGCCAGCGTGGAGTAGGTCATGACGAAGCCTCCGGGACGGCGGCCCTTGAACTGGTGGGTGAGTAGGCGGAAGGCGTTGGCGTTGCCCTCAAAGTGGGTGATGTCGTCCCAGAAGGTTGGCGACACCTTCTCCTTCATGCTCAGACCCTTGCCCTCGGTGAAGAACGTCTGGATGGCCTTCTCGCCGGAATGTCCGAAGGGCGGGTTGCCAAGGTCGTGGGCCAGGCAGGCCGACGCGACAATCTGCCCCAGCTCCAGCAGCAGGGGGTTGCCGGCCAGCTCGCGTCGACGGCGGATGGCGGCCGACACGTCGTTGCCCAGCGACATGCCTACGCTCGCCACTTCGAGCGAGTGCGTCAGGCGGTTGTGTACGAAGACGCTGCCCGGAAGGGGGAATACTTGGGTCTTGTTCTGCAGACGGCGGAAGGGCGCGGAGAAAATCAGACGGTCGTAGTCGCGCTTGAACTCCGTGCGGTCGTCGTGACGCTCAGGGTGGCGGTGCTCCTGGCCCAGGCGGCAATTGGATATCAACTTGTTCCAGTCCATTTCTTTTAGGGGGGGGATGGGTGTTGGGGTGGGTGATGGGTGGGTGATGGGGGGG
>CAMPCG010000212.1 GCA_946644025.1 uncultured Prevotellaceae bacterium
TCAGCCACATACGTGGCAGCAGCCTCGTTAGCTCCCTTGAAGATGTAGAGTGTAGCATTCTTAACAGCATACTCAGAAGCCACACCATCATCAAAGTCCTCGTTTGCACGAGTAGAATTCATAGCGCTGGGCATCTGGATTGACACGCCAACAAAAGCGCCATCGCCGAAATCAGGACCTTGTGCGATAGTCACATCGTCCTTGTCGGAACATGCACCGAACAGCATTCCGGCTGCTGCGAGTGCGAGAAAACTAAATTTTTTCATAACTTAAAAATTTTTGAGTTAATAAAAGAGTGAATAATAAATTTGTTGTTTGTTATAAAATTGTTTCTAACGTTTAATTAGAGTCAGTTATCTAATGGCATCAATTAGTGTCAGCTATCTAATGGCTCCCCCCCGGCAGGGATTATGAAATCGCGTCGCGGGGAGAGTGACGTGGTGACGTCACTTTGTGAGCAGTCGTATGGCCTCGCGGTTCTTCGAGACGTTGAGTCCTTTCTGCTCTGCCTTCTTCAGGAGCGCCTCTGCCTTGTCGTACTGCTGCTTGATGATGGCAACGGAAGCGCGTGCGTAGTTGGCCTCTGCCGAGTCACCGGCCCGCTCGAGGAGCGTCTCAGCCTTGAGCACGTCGTGCTGGCGGATAGCCACGTTGGCCAGGTTGAGGTTAGCCACAGGGTCGTCGGGGTAGATATTGACCGTCTGCTGCAGCACCCTGTTATAGTCGTCGCTTCCCGGCTCCATTGTGTGAGCCACGTCCCAGAGTTCGCGTACGGACAGCTGGTAGGGACGGCGCTTGTAGATTTCCTTTGCCTGTTCGAGGGTAAAGTCGCTGAAGTTGAACGAGATATCGTAGTCCGAGCGGCGCAGTCCGGGATAGACAGTCTGGAGAAGGTAGCGATATTCTGCGGGGTATGCCGAGCGTATGGCGTGCTCGTCGCGGTCGGCCTGTGTGGTGACGTTCTTGTCGAGGTCAGAGAGCACCTTGTCAATCTTGGCAAGAATCTCCGTGCGATGGGGCAGCGTCTGTGCGTCCATCTTTGCCACGGCCTCGCGCAGTCCTATCCAGTTCTCGGGCGTAGCCTCTGCAGGAGCGAAGACGTTGGCGGGCAGCTTATAGAGGCTGCGCACGTAGTCGGTGAGCGACTTGGCGCGGTTCTCAGCCAGCATCTTGTTGTGGGTATAGGGGCTCTCGGGCGATGCCCATCCATGAATCTTCACCTCACGCACAGAGACGTTGGGGTCGGCCACCATGACGTCGAGCGTATCGGTAATCTTGCGCAGCTCGCTGCGGTTGTTCATGTAGTCGGGCTTTACCTCCCACTTATCCACGACGAAGGTGATGTATGCCGAGCCGTGGAGGTTGCGCTCCTTCTTTGCGGGAGCGGGCACCACATCGGCGAGGTCTATGAGATCGTAGGGATCGGGAGGAGTAGGCGGTGTGAGCGTGGCAAGGAATGCCTTCTCGTTCTTCAGCGTGTCGCCACATCCGCAGAGGTCGCAGTCCACGTAGACGTCGGCCTGGTCGAACCAGGGCTGGTTCTCAGCTCCGTCGTTGTAGTGGTATGTCTGTGGCTCGTCCTTGGTGCGTCGCACGTTCTCGCAGTTGTCGGCATAGAGCGGGTCGATGCCGTCGCGCTCGAAGACGATGTTCTGTCGGCGTCCGCTGACGATGAGTGTCTTCAGCCGCTGCTCATGCAGTCCGTCGGCTGTCCGTATGACGGGTGTGAAGGCACGGTAACGGTTGGAGGGCACATCGAGGCTGTCGAGGATGAAGTCCATGGCCACGAGTGTGCGCTGGTCAGTTCGCGCCACTTGCAGGTTCTGCACGGTGACCTGCGTGTCGGTGCCTTTCTTCGCTCCGGTGAGGTGGATGGAAGAGGGCTGTGCGGCAAGCGCGGTCGTAAAGAACAGTAATGATATGACTAATGAGCTTTTCATCATTATGGTGGAGATGGGGTTAATGGGCTTTATGGGGTTGATGGGTTGAGTGGGGTTTTGTGGGGTTGGTGGGTGCGGGTGGGTCAGAACATATATAATAATGAGAGGGCGAGCTTCGTAGGACCGATGTAGATTTTGTGTCCGTCATCGATCTTGCTTCCGCAAGCTCCACACTTATATTTGTCGTACTCGATGTAGGCAGCACCTACGCCGATGGCTCCCTCGAAGTTCCAGTGACGGGAGAGCACCCACTGGTAGCCGTAGCTGACGCCACCTCCGACGTACCATCCCTCGAAGCGGTGGTCGCGCAGTTCCTTCCACCATCCGAAGGGCATCTTGATGTTGGCAGCATTATACTGTCCTCCGAAGGCGTGTATGCCCAGGAAGGAACCATTGAAGCGGTGGCAGAACCAGTGGCGCCACTCAGGATTTACGACCCAGTGCTTGAGGTATTTCTGGTCGTCGCCATGATTGAACTTCCACGGATGGAGTCCGTAGAACACCTGGAAGGTATGCTTTTTGTCCACGCCAATCTCCATACCGATGTTGGGGGTTAGCGCAGCATCGTAGAGCAGATTGGTTTTTAAAGCAACTTGCTGTGCATAGCTGCCGAGGTATCCAAAACCTAACATGACGATTAAAACAATCGTCGACCGGATTCTTAAGCTCATATAATAAAGTATATAGTTGATTAATGAAGTTTCAGCTCTCTTGCCTTGGCCGTTCTAATATTCGTCTTCGTTGAATAGGAAGTCTTCTTTAGTTGGGTAATCTGGCCAGATGTCTTCGATGCTCTCGTAGACATCGCCTTCGTCTTCTATCTCCTGAAGGTTCTCAAGCACCTCGAGCGGTGCTCCTGAGCGGATGGCATAGTCAATTAGTTCTTCCTTGGTTGCTGGCCAGGGTGCATCTTCCAGTTTAGATGCTAGTTCAAGTGTCCAATACATATTATTAAATAATGATTAGAAGGCACGTTGTGTTTTATGATATTTTTGTAATTTGCTGCAAAGTTAATACTTTTTTTTTAATTGTCAAGTGTTTTTCCAAAAAATTTCGCTTTTACGTGCGTTAAAATTTATTATCATCGTTAATATATACAAAAAATCGCTCAAACGATTGATGTAAGTCATTATTTCGGTTCCAACGGTTGCGCAATTTGCAAGCTTTGTGACGCATCTTTCCGCCCTTCGGCACACCGTGCGGCAGACGTGAGCCTGCGCAGCGATGACCGTTCCTCCCGGGAGGATGAATCCGTGCTGTTCGGGGAGCTGCTGCCTCATGGAGTCGATGGCCTTCTCGAGCCTTTCGGTGGCCCCTTCTGGCAGGTGGGCCGAGGGGTAGAGGGGTGTCTGGCTCTGGTCGGTGGCCAGGTGGGTGCAGACGTTGAAGAGGGTGTTCTGAATGTCGATGACCTCTACGCGGAGAGCCAGGAGGGCAGCGGCTTCGGGAGAGCCAGTGGCGGCATGTTCGGCCATCATTGCGGCGAGGAGGCCCAGGTGGGCACTGAGCTCGTCGACGGTTCCGTAGGCCTCGATGCGGATGTCGGCCTTACTGATACGAACGCCTCCTACGAGGTCGGTCATGCCGGAGTCGCCCCGGCGGGTGTAGATTCTTGTGATTTTCATTGGGGGTGGGACTGCGACGGTGTCGCAGTGTACGGGACAGAGGGTTAGAGGATTTGTGGGGGACTGCGACGGTGTCGCAGTGTACGGGACAGAGGGTTAGAGGATTTTTGGGGGACTGCGACGGTGTCGCAGTGTACGGGACAGAGGGTTAGAGGATTTGTGGGGGACTGCGACGGTGTCGCAGTGTACGGGACAGGGGGTTAGAGGATTTGAGGGGGACTGCGACGGTGTCGCAGTGTACTGGACAGAGGGTTAGAAATTGACGATGTAGTTGTGGGGGGAGCGCGAGCGGTCGAAGAAGACGATGCCGCAGTAGTAGAGGTCGAAGGTGACGGTGGTGAGGGGGTGGTGCTGTATGCAGTGCCAAAGTTCAGTCTGCTGGTAGATGTTCTCGAAGACCACGACGGAGTGCTCGTCGCACCAGCTGAAGAGCTGTTGATACTCCGACTGGATAGGCACGATGGCCAGCTCCACCTTGGGATGCTCGCCCAGGGGTGCGTCTTTGGGCGGTATCAGGGCTTTGGGACAGGCAGTGTGCAGATATTCCCCTGCTTGAACCATATCGATGATTTGCCTGGGCTGCAAGTAGTTGGCGATTCGGAAGTAGAGCTTGCCCAGCTTCCTGTGCTGCCAGTTGTCGTCGGCTCCCATGGTGTCGTATGCATAGTAGGGCCAGTGCTCGTTGACAACATAGCGCACGAAACGGTAGTCGGTGGGCGACTGTATGCCGAAGCCTCTACAGTGGCCCACACGACGTAACCATATCCATGCGATCTTCAGGATGTTCATTTCTACAGAAACAGACAAGCCAGAATCCCTACAGCAGAGGGCCCTACTTGGCCTCAGGAGCCTCACCGATGAGCTCCATGAACTCGTCGAGCTTCGGCGTGATGATAATCTGCGTACGGCGGTTGCGCATACGTCCCAGTTCGGTGTCGTTAGCCTCCAGGGGGTTGTACTCTCCCCTACCCCCAGCGGTGAGGCGCTTGGGGTCTACGCCATACTTGTTCTGCAGCTCCATGACAACGCTGGCTGCGCGCAGACAGGAGAGGTCCCAGTTGTTGCGTATGTTCTCGCGCGAGATGGGCACGTTGTCGGTGTTACCCTCGATGAGCACGTCGTAGTCCTTGTAGTCCTTGATGATCTTTGCAATCTTCGACAGCGTCACCGAGGCACGGTCGAGAATCTTATAGGAGCCGCTCTCATAGAGCATGTTGTCGGCCAGAGAGATGTAGACCACGCCCTTGAGCACCTGCACGTCGACCTCCTTCAGCTCCTCCTTGGAGAGCGAGCGAGTGAGGTTGTTGGTGAGGACGAGGTTGAGGGAGTCGCTCTTTGACTTCACCTCGACGAGGTGGCGTATGTACTGGTTGGACTCGTTGATCTGGTCTACGAGCTTCTCGATGGAGACATTGTTCTGCGAGGCGTTGGCAAGGCTCTTGTCGAGCGACTTCTGCATGTCGTCGTACTTCTTCTCCTGTGCCTTGATGAGCTGCTGCTGGCCGGCTATCTGCTGTTCGAGGCTTGCTATGCGGGCGTTCTTTCCAGCCAGGTCTTCCTTGGTGGACTGCAGGGTCTCGGCCAATGTGCGGTTCTCTGTGCGGCACTCGGCCAGTTCCTTCTTGCTGGCGCAACCCGTGAGGAGCACGGCAGCGCCAAGGGCTAATATGAATGACTTCTTTTTCATGATGGTGTTTTTTTAAAAAGTTCTTAGTAAGGGGGACTGCGGCAATGCCGCAGTGTACGGGACATTCGGGAGGAGGGGGGCTGCGGCGGTGCCGCAGCATAGGGGACCTTCGGGAGGAGGGGGAGGGCGCTGCGGCGGTGCCGCAGCACAGGGGACATTCGGGAGGGGGGGCTGCGGCGGTGCCGCAGCACAGGGGACCTTCGGAAAGGGGGCTACCAGA
>CAMPCG010000213.1 GCA_946644025.1 uncultured Prevotellaceae bacterium
CTCGTCTCTGACATATATAGTCAGGACGACAAAGGATTTAACCGCTATAAAGAGTCACTGGAAAGCTTGGCCGACGAGTTGGCCGAAATCTACCTTTACGGGGGACGCACACAGCTTAATGTGCTTACTGACCGTCTGTCGCTTTCTGAGATGCACAACTGTGGAGCTGGCGACAGCAACCTGACACTGGCCCCCAATGGACAGTTCTATGTCTGCCCGGCGTTCTATTATGACTCTCCTGAGGACAGCGTCGGCAGTATAGACAATGGAGTGGCTATTCGGAATCCACAGCTCTACAAACTCAGTCATGCACCCTTGTGCCGTTGGTGTGACGCTTATCATTGTCGCCGTTGTGTGTGGCTGAATCTTAAGCAAACGATGGATGTTAACACTCCTTCTCACCAGCAATGTGTGGCAGCTCACATTGAGCGTAATGCATCACGACGGTTATTGCTAAAGTTAAGGGAGCATGGCATGGGAAATAATTTTGAGGAAATAAAAGAAATTAATTATTTAGACCCTTTAAACAAATTAGAACAATGGAAATTAGAAAAATTGTTGGACAGGTAAGTCCTGAGGAGCGTGATGAGATTCAGGCTCTGTTTGAGAGAAAAAATGGTCTTTCCGAACTTGCAAAAATCATTTCGGCTGACAATGAGGCCCTCTATGAAAAGCTCATAAAGGACATGGGAGAGACACAAACGAAGTTCCAGAAATGGTGGGACGACAAAGCCCAGGCATACGGATGGGAGAGCCACAAGAAAGGAAACTGGGAAATCAATTTCCAGACATGTGAAATCTTCTTAGTCGTGAACGAGGCATGATGGCATCACTATTGTTCATCGGCACCACCGAGCTGATGCTCATTGCCGGTATTGCCCTGCTGCTCTTTGGCGGCAAGAAACTGCCCGAGCTGATGAAAGGCCTGGGGCAGGGGGTGAAGAGCTTCAAGGACGGCGTGAATGAGGTCTCTGAACCTGTAAGGGAAGTGAAGCAGGAGATTGAAGATGCCGTCAAAGAATGACGAACTGATGACATTCGGCGGGCACTTGGAAGTGTTCCGCCGAATGCTTTTACGCATCATTGCGGTAGCAGGAGCTATTGCAACAGTTGTTTTTTGTTTCAAAGAAATCACCTGGGAAATATTGTTAGCTCCAAGCGAATGGGACTTCTGCACCTATCGCTGGATAGAGTGCATGGTGCGGGCGCTTGGTGGCCGGGCTTTCCGTTTTGAGGAGTTTAATGTGCAGCTGATTGCTACCGACCTGTCGAGCCAGTTCATGACACACATTACCACGGCGGTATATCTGGGATTATTAGGAGCGTCGCCGTATATTATATACGAACTGTTCCGCTTCATTTCCCCTGCACTCTATGAGAACGAACGCAAATACTCCGTACAGGTGGCTGGCATCATCTACGTGCTGTTCGTCCTCGGCGTATTGATGAGTTACTTTGTGCTGTTTCCTATCTCTTTTCGTTTTCTTGGAACGTATAGCGTATCGGCAAAGGTGGTGAGTAACATTACGCTCGACTCTTATATCAGTACCTTTGTCTCGCTGACGCTGGTTATGGGCGTGGTGTTTCAGCTGCCTGTTATTGCGTTCTTTCTTGGTAAGATGGGGGTGGTGTCGGCTGAATTGCTTTCTAAATACCGCAAACATTCTTTCCTCATCATCATGCTTATAGCTGCCATCATTACGCCGCCAGACCTGATGACCCTGATTCTTGTTACAATACCTCTTTACATGCTTTATGAGGTCAGCATAAGAGTAGTGCGTTGTGTGGAGTAAGGGTTATCTCATTGACAGTGAGATGCGGTGGCGGCGGAGGTCTACTTCCAGAACCGTCACCTCTACGTGCTGGTGCAGCTTCACCACGTCGGTGGGGTGGGCAATGCGGCGGTTGGCCATCTGCGAGATGTGTACCAGACCGTCCTGGTGCACGCCGATGTCTACGAAGGCTCCGAAGTTGGTGATGTTGGTGACGATGCCGGGGAGGGTCATGCCGGGAGCGAGGTCTTCGATGGTGTGGACACGGCTGTCGAAGCTGAACTCCTCGAGCTGCTCGCGGGGGTCGCGTCCAGGCTTCTCCAGCTCGCGCATGATGTCCTGAAGGGTGGGCAGGCCCACGGTGTCGGTGGTGTATCGGCCGATGTCGATGCGCGAGCGCAGCTCCTTGCTTCCAATGAGGTCGGCCACGGTGCAGTGCTGGTCGTGGGCCATCTGCTCGACGATGGCGTACGACTCGGGGTGTACGGCGCTGTTGTCCAGCGGGTTCTTCGCCCCCGGTATGCGCAGGAAGCCGGCACACTGCTGAAAGGCCGACGGGCCCAGGCGCGGAACCTTCTTCAGTTGGGAGCGGGAGGTGAAGGGACCGTTGGCGCGACGATAGTCCACGATGTTCTTAGCCAGCGAGGGTCCCAGTCCGCTGACGTATTGCAGCAGGTGGCTGGAGGCGGTGTTGAGGTTCACGCCGACAAGGTTGACGCAGCTCTCCACGGTCTGGTCGAGTTGGTGCTTCAGCTTCGTCTGGTCTACGTCGTGCTGGTACTGGCCCACGCCGATGCTCTTGGGGTCAATCTTCACCAGTTCGGCCAGAGGGTCCATGAGGCGGCGCCCTATGGAGACGGCACCACGCACGGTGACGTCCTCGTCGGGAAACTCGTCGCGCGCCACCTTGGAGGCCGAGTAGACCGAGGCACCGTCCTCGCTGACGATAAATAACTGGGGAATTTCTCTAGATATTCTAGACTCTCTAGACTCTCTAGATTCTCTAGATTCTCTAGAATTACTAGAAAGACTAGAATTACTAGAAAGACTAGAATAAAGACCAGAGCCAAGCGCTTCCTCGACGAAGGCGCGGGTCTCGCGGCTGGCTGTGCCGTTGCCTATGGCGATGGCTTCTATCTGGTAGTCGGAAATCATCTGCTGGAGGTGGACGGTGGCCTGCATACGCTTGTTCACGGGAGGGTGGGGGAAGATGGCCTCGTGGTGGAGCAGGTTGCCCTGGTCGTCGAGGCATACCACCTTGCAGCCGGTGCGGAAGCCGGGGTCTATGCCCATGACGCGCTTCTGGCCGAGCGGTGCGCCGAGGAGCAGCTGGCGCAGGTTCTCAGCGAAGACGCCGATGGCCTCTTCGTCGGCTTTCTGCTTGCTCAGACTGGCAAACTCGGTCTCTATCGAGGGTTTCAGCAGTCGCTTGTAACTGTCGCTGACGGCCTCGCCGACGAGCCGCGAGCAGGCGTTGTTGCTGCGCACGTAGTAGGCCTTCAGCTTGTCGATGCACTCCTGGTCGTCGACGGGGTCGATGCTCAGCCGCAGTATGCCCTCGGCCTCGCCGCGGCGCATGGCCAGCAGACGGTGGCTGGAGCATCGGCGCAGCGGCTCGCTCCAGTCGAAGTAGTCGCTGTACTTGGCGGCCTCGTCGGTGTCGGCCTTCGACTTCACCACCTTCGAACTGATGATGGCGGTGCGGCGGAAGAATCCGCGTATCTGTTGGCGCGAGCGCTCGTTCTCGCTGATGTTCTCGGCGATGATGTCCTGAGCACCGCGAAGGGCGTCTTCAGGTGATAAGTGAGAAGTGATGAGTGATAAGTGACGGGCGGCCGCCTGTTCGGGGTCGCGCTCTCGCTGGAGCATGATGATTTCGGCCAGCGGTTCCAGCCCCTGCTCACGGGCTATCTGGGCCCGGGTGCGCCGACGTGGCTTGTAGGGCAGGTAGATGTCCTCCAGCTCGGTGCTGTCCCAGCAGTCGTCGATGCGCTTCTGCAGTTCGGGCGTCATCTTCTCCTGCTCGGTGATGGTCTTGATAATGGTCTCCTTGCGCTTGGCCATGTCTTGCAGACGCTGGCTCTGGTCGCTGATGGCCGCTATCTGCACCTCGTCGAGTCCGCCGGTGCGCTCCTTGCGGTAGCGGGAAATAAAGGGTATGGTGCAACCCTCGTCGAGCAGCGACAGGGTGTTGGCCACTACCTCCAGGCTGAGGCCCAGGTCCTGGGCTATCAGCTTCGCAAAAATATTATTGTTCATTTTTTATATAAGGGAGTGAAAGGGAAGTGAAAGGGGAGTGAAAGGGGGAGTGAAAGGGAAGTGAAAGGGGAGTGAAAGGGGAGTGAAAGGGGAGTGAAAGGGACAATAGTTCCTGCCGTGATGGGAGTGAAAGAACTATTGTCCCTTTCACTTCCCTTTCACTCCTCCTTCACTTCCCTTTCACTCCCCTTTCCTTTCACTCCCTCTAAATTTAATTAGTAAGTACCAGTGCCTGACGTGGCTTCAGCTCAAGCGGTTTCGAGAGGTCGAAATAGCGGCCTGTGGGAACGTCTTTCCATCGGGCCGTGCCCTTGATGACCTCCTCGTAGCGCTTGGGGTCGAGCGTTGCCGCTTTCTTCGTGCCGTTGAGGATGGTGAGCGAGGTCTTGCTGCCCAGTCGGCGGGCAACGACGTAGATGCCGCCGGAGGGTATGAACTGCGTCATCGTGCCCTTGGCGATGAGGTCTGTGGACTTGCGCCAGTGGAGCAGGCGCGAGAGCCAGTTGAACATGTTGCTCTGCGCTTTTGTGCGTCCCTCCTTCGTGAAGGCGTTCTGCGTGTCGCCGGGGAATCCGCCGGGGAAGTCCTTGCGCACGTAGCCGTCGGTCACTTCCTTCGTGCCGTTCATCATGATTTCCGTGCCGTAGTAAAGCTGCGGTATGCGGTTGACGGTGAGCAACAGGGCCAGTGCCTGCTTCAGCATCAGCGAGTCCTGTCCGTTGGCGAGGAAGCGCTCCGTGTCGTGGTTGTCGATGAAGGCCATGACCGACGACGGGTTGGGGTAGAGGTAGTCGTAGACGAACGAGTTGTAGATGCGGTTGTAGCCGCGCCACCAGTTGTCGGTCTCCTCGTAGCGGCACGAGTCGAGGGCTTCCTGGAAGGAGAAGTCCATGACGGTCTTGAGGTAGGAGTTCATGTCTGAGAGGCGTGAGTCCTTCTGCCACGTGGCGGTGTAGGCGGGCACGGTGACCCACGTCTCGCCGACGGTGTTGAAGTTGGGGTATTCCTCGTCGAGCTCCTTCATCCACTGTGCCATCGCGTCGGCGTAGGCGTAGGGGTAGGTGTCCATGCGGATGCCGTTGATGCCGACAGTCTCGATCCACCAGATGGAGTTCTGGATGAGATAGCGCATCAGGTGGGGGTTGTGCTGGTTGAGGTCGGGCATCGAGGGCACGAACCAGCCCTCGACGGTCTCCTTGAGGTCTATTTTCGAGGCGTATGGGTCGACGACGGGCGTTAGTTTGTAACTCGTCTGGAGGTATTTGCTCTTCTGGGGTTCCGAGCCGTCGGCATTAGCGGTGAAGCCGGTCATCGGGTCACGGCCTGACTGCTGCTCATTGAGCCAGTCGGGGGTGTTGAGCCAGTCCTTCGAGGGCATGTCCTGTGTCCAGGGGTGCTCGA
>CAMPCG010000214.1 GCA_946644025.1 uncultured Prevotellaceae bacterium
TGGCCGTCGATGTTCACAATGTCGAAGAGCAGTCCCGGTGCCCACGAGCCGATGCTGCCGCTGAATCCCAGCGACTCCTCGCCCTCGCACTGCACGAAGGCGTTAGGCCCGGCGGCGCAGTAGCCTGCAGCGAAGTCGTGGATGCCCTGCCGCGAGATGCACCGCTGGAAGAGCGTCTGCTGTCCGCGGGTGAGGAACACCTGTCGCCGCCAGCCGCCCACCTCGGAGACGGGCTCCTGGGCGATGCAGTCCTCGACGGTCACGCGGCTGGTCTGCCGGCACAGGTTGACCGCCGACCCGGCGAAATGGCGGAACGTGACGCGGCGCACCCATCCGTCGCGTACATTATTTATATAGATACCGTCCCAGCAATGGTCCTCGTCCTTCGGGTTCCAGTCGTTCACAGCGCTCTCCAGCGAGAGGTCCTCCACGCCGCACTCGCTAATCTCGCCCTCGTGACGGCCGCCGACGATGTAGGCCCCGCCAAACTCGCGGCTGATGGACGTGGTGATGGGAGCGTCGAGCACGAGCGTGTCACCCCGCACACCGACCACGGTACGGTCCCATCGCAGCTCCACGTCCGTGGGTTTCCAGCCCGTGTAGTCCAGTCCGCCACCGAAGTCGCCCATACCCAGGTGGTCAATCCACTGTTGCGTGCAAGGCCGCACGATGGTTATCCTTTGTTGGGGAGTGAAGGGGGAGTGAAGGGGAAGTGAAGTGAAAGGGACGATGGTAGCACCGGCAGGAATATACTCTGCCGAAATGCGCAGTGTATCCTGAACGCCAAAAGTAACGTCCCTTTCACTCCCTTTCACTCCCTTAGAGGGTGCTCCCTCGACATATATCATCGCCCCGCGGTCCACTCCGTACTTCACGAGGCGGGTCTTTTCGCGGCCCATGCCCCTGAGCACCACGCCGCTGGCCGCGATGCGCAGCGGTCGCTCCAGTCGGAACACGCCCTCGCCCAGCAGCACCGCGCCGCGACGGCCATGTGCGTCGGCCTTCATCGCCGACACGTGGTCGATGGCCTGCTGAATCATGGCCGAGCAGTCGCCCTCCTGCCACTCCACCATGGCGGCGACGGCAACGGCGGGCACGGCCTCTTCGCTGGCGCGATAGCCGCAGGTGCTGTAGTCCATGGGCACGTAGAGCGTGGGCTTCGGTTTCTTTGCGGGCGCAGCAACGACGCAACACACCGACAGGCTCACAAGGAGCATCGCTATAGGTCTCTTCATCATCTCTGTGACAATTATAATAGTTACAGTAGGAGGCGACGTGTCCCCCGTCGCAATCCAGCAGACTGTTGCGACGTGAGACACGTCGCCTCCTAATTGTGCGCTGCAAAGATACGCCTTTTTTTATAAAACGCAATAGCAATCCCCGTTTTTTTCACGATGAATGCCGACCTTTCCCTACCGTCTGCTACGTTGCGGCTCGGTCAGTGCACAAAGCGGCGAGCTGCTTCCGTAATTTATAGAACATACTTCTATAGAGCACATCTTAAAAAAATGCTAAATCGTAGGGGCGGATTAGGCAGTAAGCAACTATTTCCATACCTTTGCCGAAAATTCTTTTCGAGCTTGGAGATTGCCCCCTTTTCCCGCCCCCTCTACGTGATGGCGAAGCCCGCAGGCAGCCTTTGCAACCTGCGGTGCGACTATTGCTACTACCTGGAGAAGCGCCACCTCTACGCCTCGCGGCCCGCGTCCGACGGTTTACCCTTCGGTCACGCTCCGCTGCTGATGGACGACCGCACGCTGGAAACGTTCATCGGCCAGTACCTCGAGGCGCAGACGCAGCCCGAGGTGCTCTTCACCTGGCACGGCGGCGAGCCACTGATGCGCCCCCTGAGCTTCTACCGCCGGGTGGTGGAGCTGCAGCGGCGACTCGCCCGAGGCCGACACATCGACAACTGCCTGCAGACGAACGGCACGCTGCTCACCGACGAGTGGTGCCACTTCTTCCGCGAACACAACTGGCTCGTAGGCATCTCCATAGACGGGCCGCAGGAGCTGCACGACAGGTACCGGCGCGGACGAGGCGCAGCGCCATCGTGGCAGAGGGTGATGAGGGGCATCGGCCTGCTGCGCAAGCACGGCGTGGAGTGGAACGCCATGGGCACGGTCAACGCCTGCAATGCCGACCACCCGCTCGAGGTCTACCACTTCTACAAGGCGGCGGGCTGCCAGTACATACAGTTCACGCCCGTGGTGGAGCGGCTACTGCCCCATGCCGACGGCCGCCACCTGGCCAGTCCCGCCGAGGGCGACGCGCGGCCCGAGGCGATGGCCCCGTTTGCCGTGGTCCAGGGGCAGTACGGGCGTTTCTGCTGCGCCATCTTCGACGAGTGGGTGCGCCACGACGTGGGGCAGGTCTTTGTACAGCTCTTCGACTCCACGCTGGCCCGATGGGCTGGCGAGCCGGCGGGACTGTGCAGCATGGGCGAGACCTGCGGACACGTGGGCGTGGTCGAGGCTAACGGCGATGTCTATGCCTGCGACCACTTCGTCTTTCCCGAATACCGACTGGGCAATATACATGAGGACAGCATCACGTCCATGATGTACGGCGGACGGCAGCGACGATTCGGACAGGCCAAGCGCTCCGCCCTACCCCACCGCTGCCGCTCGTGCCGCTGGCTCTTCGCCTGCAACGGCGGCTGCCCCAAGGACCGGTTCTGCCAGACGGACGACGGAGAGGCCGGGCTGAACTACCTCTGCCAAGACTACCGGCTGTTCTTCGACCACGTGGCTCCCTACATGGACTTCATGAAGGAAGAGCTGCTGCAGGGGCGGCCTCCGGCAAACGTCATGGCCCTTTGCCCGTAGTGAAAGGCTCCGTGCTTTTTTTTCGTCCATTGCGCGGCCCGAGAGGCCGCCAGCGCAATTTCTGCGCCCGATGTTTGGCGCTTTCGGCTTTTCTTCGTACCTTTGTCGCCGTAATATCAGTGATTTATGATGAAAGGTACGTTCCCCCTCGACAAGTTTGCGCAGCTGCGCACCCCGTTTTACTATTACGACATGGAGCTGCTGCGGCAGACGCTCGACACCATCAACCGCGAGGCCGGCCGCCACGAGGGCTTCGTGGTACACTACGCCGTAAAGGCTAACGCCAACCTGAAGGTGCTGCGCGCCATCCGACAGGCCGGACTGGGCGCCGACTGCGTGAGCGGCGGAGAGATAGAGGTCTGCGTAAGGGCCGGATTCCCAGGAGGGAAGATTGTCTACGCCGGAGTGGGAAAGAGCGACTGGGAGATAGAGCTGGGCCTGGACCACGACATCTTCTGCTTCAACGTGGAGAGCATTCCCGAGCTGGAGGTCATCAACGCGCTGGCAGCGGCCCGGGGAAAGGTGGCGCGCGTGGCCTTCCGCCTGAACCCCAACGTGGGGGCTCACACCCACGCCAACATCACCACGGGGCTGGCCGAGAACAAGTTCGGCATTGCCATGCGCGACATGATTCCCGTCATGGAGCGCGCGGCAGAGATGAAGAACGTGAGCGTCGTGGGGCTGCACTTCCACATAGGCTCGCAGATACTCGACATGGGCGACTTCCAGGCGCTGTGCAACCGCGTGAACGAGCTGCAGCAGGAGCTAGAGCGACACCACCTCAGCGTGGAGCACATCAACGTAGGCGGCGGACTGGGCATAGACTACCAGCACCCCAACCGCGTGCCCATAGCCGACTTCCGCGCCTACTTCGACACCTTCGCCCGACAGCTGAAGCTGCGCCCCGGCCAGACGCTCCACTTCGAGCTGGGACGAGCCGTGGTGGCCCAGATGGGGACGCTCATCACGCGAACATTATATATTAAGGAGGGGGCGGTGAAGAAGTTTGCCATCGTCGACGCGGGATTCACCGACCTCATACGCCCTGCACTCTACCAGGCCTACCACAAGATAGAGAACATCACGAGCGACGGCCCGCTCGAGACCTACGACGTGGTGGGCCCCATCTGCGAGTCGACCGACGTCTTTGCCAAACAGACCGACCTGAACAGGTGCCAGCGGGGCGACCTGCTGGCCATACGCTCCGCAGGGGCTTACGGCGAAATCATGGCTTCGCAATACAACTGCCGCCCATTGCCCAAGGGCTACGTCAGCGACGAACTATAAATCCCCTAAAAACCAACGGCTCTTCCCCGACAGGCCCTACTTCGTCATCCACAGCATAGGCAGCGGCACCAACAAGATTCATGTCAACCAAGCCGGAAGAGCCATCTGCAGCCACAGCAACATCGTCGTCGAGGGAGATGCACCACTCAACATCGACTCACCCTACGGCATTAACTTCTACGACACACACTACCTGTTGATACATCTGAAAGCCGACTTCTACGACAAGGCCTCATACCACCCCTTGACATCCGACGACCATCCTGCAGGTAAATATGTGGACATCATCCTCAGGCCAGAGGAAAAGGCTGCGTACACCTACCGCTTTTATGGCGAGAAGCGCAAACTGGCCAACCGGCTGGGCACCATCGACATGCCCGAAGGCTAAGAAAAGGCCTGCCCTCGCAACGGGGGCAGGCCTTTATCATAAAAGAAAACAATTATTCGGCGGCGGGAGCCTCTTTCTTCTTGCGCGGAGCGCTCTTCTTCTTAGCGGCGGGCTTGGCGGCGGGAGCCTCCTCGTCGGCCTTGAAGGTGGGGTCGAGCTTCTCCAGGCGGGCCTTCAGACGGTCTATCTCCTTGTCCTTCATCTCAATCTCGTCGCCCTGGTTGCGGATGGTGGTGAGCAGCGAGTTCAGCTCGTCGTTCTCAATCTCCATGGGATAGAGGGCATTGACGCGGTTGATGAAGTCGCCCAGGATGTTCATGTAGTTGGTGAAGGCGTCGAAGGGTCCGCTGTAGATGCCGCGGTCCAGTCCTACGTTCGAGGGCTTGGTGGTCATGAAGCGGAAGTTGTTCGAGGCCTGCAGGTAGTCCCAGTCCTGCATGATGCGCGGGTCGTCGGCAATGAGCAGACGGTCGGCCACCGAGTAGAGCTTCTGGAAAGCCTCGCGCTGCATGGCGTTGCCCAGCCAGCAGGAGCAGTCGCGCTCCTCGTCGACCCACGACAGGGTGTCGGGCACGTCGAGCTGGCCCACGCTCTTCGTCTTCATGCAAATCTCGGTAGGCGTAGAGAAGGTGATGCCCTTCTCCTTGGCGCAGACGGGCAGGGCACGGATGAACTCGAGGATGTTGCTCGACAGCGGCTGTGCGATGCCCAGTGCCGAGAGTTCCATGAAGATGTTGATGATCTGCTCCTCTTCGGGCAGGCGGGCGATGCGGTCGATGTAAGCGTCGGCGAAGAGCGGATAGCCCTCCCACTCGGCGTTGTTGAAGCGCAGTGAGATGTCGTCGGAGAGCTCCACGTCGCGCAGCAGCAGCTTCAGGTTCGGGGCCATGTTGCAGTGGTAGACATAGTGGGGCGA
>CAMPCG010000215.1 GCA_946644025.1 uncultured Prevotellaceae bacterium
GCACGACAAGCGACGAAAACGGCCAAAAATATCATGTAAACTGACATTTTTGGCCGAAAAGTGTAGTTAGTGTAGTTAAAGTGCAGTTAAACTACACTGCGTAAACCGCAGAAACACAGCGGTTTAGATGCCGAAGTGTAGAAGTGTAGTTAGTTTTGCAACTTTTTCTGTAGTGGAAGAAAAAGATATTTATCGCGATGAAGAAGACTTTGTGCGGAGGTGCAGCTGGTAGAGGGCGGGTAGGAAGATGCAGAGAGAGAAGAGGACGGCCAACAGGACATGAGTGGTGCTGCCGCCAAAGATGTCGGAGAGGGTGGCGTCGGGGTCGGGGTAGAGATGGTACATGAAGTAGGCCGCTGTGTTGTTGGCCCAGTGGAAGATGATGCCGGGCAGGATACTACCTGTGCGCATGAAGAGCCAGCCGAGCAGCAAGCCGATGAGGAAGGCGTGGGGCATCTGGGCCGGGTTGAGATGGGCGAGGGCAAAGAGCAGGGCGGAGACGACGATGGCGAGGAGCTTTTTGCTGGGAGTTGAGGAGTTCTTGCTTGGGCAAGCGTCCCGTTGGGCCGAGCGGAGGAGTTGAGGAGTTGAGGTTGGCCGGATGCCAAGGAGGCGTCCCAGGACGGCACCGCGGAAGACGACCTCTTCGGTGATGGGCGCCAGGAGGGCAATGACGAAATAGCCGCCGCGGGTGTTCATGATGAGTGCAAGCTGCTGGTTGGCCTCATCGACAATCTGCTGTACCCATTCCGGCCAGACGGGTGTGAAGAGCTCCTGCAGGAAGAGTGAAGGGGCGAGGACGCCGAGGGCAGCAATGGCACACCAGGCCAGCACGCCGAGTTGTGATAAGTTAGAAGTGAGAAGTGAACGCCTGTCTTCCGGCCGCTTGCTACCTGAGGGGCGCAAGAAGTGAGAAGGGACGTACCATTTGAGCAATATGAAGACGGCGATGGTAACGACGGAGAAGAGCAGCATGGTGATGAGGGTGCCCTCGACGGGCAGCCCTGCCTGCAGATCGCCCTTGATGAGGGCGTAAACGAAGGTGACGATGGTACTGGCCATCGCTTGGATGGCAAGGAACATGAGCACGTAGGCAATGGCGGAGAGGTAGGACTTCATGAAAATGAAAAATGATAAATGAAAAATGATAAATGAAAAATGACAAATGAGAGACTTTAGAGACGGAGGACGGCATCGCGGTCGAGAGCCATCTGGCGGGCGAGGGCCTCGGGTGAGTCGAAGTGCTGCTCATCGCGGATACGGGCCATGAAGCTGACGGTGAGCTGCTGACCGTAGAGGTCGCCGGAGAAGTCGAGTAGATGGACTTCGAGCGTCTGCTCATGACCGTCGAAGGTGGGACGCGTGCCGATATTCATAAGGGCGGTGCTTGGAGGAAGGTGGAAGGAGGAAGGAGGAAGGAGGTTAGATGAGGATAAAATGGTTACCTTCACGGCATAGACGCCAGCTTTGGGGATGAGCTTGCAGGGGTCAGTGAGGCGGAGGTTTGCGGTGGGGAAACCCAGGCGACGGCCTATCTGCTGGCCGTGGACCACCTGGCCGGTGAGGGTGTAAGGACGACCGAGACAGTGGGCTGCCTCAGCGACGTCGCCCGCCTGGAGCAGACGACGGACGAGGGAGGAGCTGACGGGAGCCGTGTTGGGCGTTGGGGAATTGGGGAGTTGGGGAGTTGAGTATTGAGCGTTAAATGGTGGGAGGGGCTTGGCCAGGAGAACTTCGATGTTCAGTTCACGTCCGAAGGCAGCATAGTCGTCGAAGCCTTGGACGCGGTCGTGGCCAAAGCGGTTATCGTAGCCGGTGAGCAACGTCTTGACGGAGAGCTGTTCTGACAGCACGCTGCGCATGAAGTCGTGGGCCGAGAGTGCCGCCATCATCCGGTTGAAGCGCAGCACCAACAGCACGTCGATGCCCGTTGTTGCGAGCAAAGCCTGCTTCTCGGCAAAGGTGGAGAGCAGCATCGGCTGCCACTCTGACTGCAGTGTCTGTCGCGGATGCTGGTCGAAGGTGATGACCATGGTCTGCTGTCTACGTTCGTCGGCCACCTGTCGCAGTTGTTCCAGCAGATAGCGGTGCCCGCGGTGCAGGCCGTCGAAGAATCCGATGGTGGCGGCGAAGGTGCCTTGTAAATGGAGTGACGAATCGTAGTATATGGTGGTCATTGGGAGTGGTAAATGACAAATGATAAATGACAAATGATAAATGATAAATGATAAATGATAAATGGGAGGCTTCAGTGTCGGCGGCGGAAGAAGCGGTAGAGCTCGCCAGCGATGAGCACTACGGATGTGCCGCCGACAATCTGCAGCCAGTCGATGAGAGGTAGGGGGACGGTGCGGAACATCTGTCCGCCCAGCTCCACGATGAGCCACTGTCCGCCAAGAATCATGACGAGCACCAGCAGGAATCCGCGGCTGTGGCGCAGATTGCAGAAGGCCGACTCGTCCGACCCCAGCGTCTTGGCATTGAAGAGGTTCCACCATTGCAGCATGACGAAGACGGTGAAGAACTTCGTCAGCTCGTAGATGTCGACGCCAGCCCCGCCTGCACGGTTCTCTAACCAGTAGAGATAGACGAAGGTGAAGGCAAAGAAGAGCAGTCCCGTCAGCAGGATGCCGCGGCCCACGGAGCGGCTGATGATGAAGTCGGAGGGCTGTCGCGGCTGCTGCCGCATGACGTCGTGCGACGGTGGCAGCGATGCCAGCGCCATGGCGGCAAAGGTGTCCATGATGAGGTTGATCCAGAGAATCTGTGTGACGGTGAGCGGCAGCTCGGTACCTATCAGCGAGCCGCAGAGCACCAGCAGCAGTGCCGTGACGTTGACGACAAGCTGGAAGAAGATGAAACGCTGTATGTTGCGGTAGATGGAGCGCCCCCATTCCACCGCCTTGACCACCGAGCGGAACGAGTCGTCGATGATGGTGATGTCGCTGGCATGCTTGGCGACGCTGGTGCCTGAGCCCAGCGACAGGCCGATGTGGGCGTGGTTCAGGGCCGGCGCATCGTTAGTGCCGTCGCCCGTCACGGCCACGACGTTGCCGCGCTGCTGCAGCAGCTGCACCAGGCGCTGCTTGTCGGTGGGCCGGGCACGGCTCATCACCTTCAGTCTGTCGACGCTAGCCAGTGCCTCTTCGTCGGTGAGTCGGCTGAAATCCGTTCCTGTGATGTGAGCGTCGGGGTCCTGCTGAGCAGCGTCAGCGTCGACGATGCCTATCTGCCGCCCAATCTCCATGGCCGTAGCCTGCGTATCTCCCGTCACGATTTTTACCTCGATGCCGGCCTGTCGGCAGTCGCTGACGGCCTGTGGCACATCGGGGCGCACGGGGTCGCTGATGGCCACGACGGCCAGGAAGTGCTGGTCGCAGGTCAGGGCCAGCGTGCGCATGGCCTGCTGTTGCCATTGCAGCAACAGGTCGCTGACAGCCTTCTGTTCTGCATCGTCGGTCCAGCGGCACTGGGCGAGGACAATCTCTGGAGCACCCTTGACAAACGTGTGGCTGCTGCCGTCGGCCAGCGTCGCCGTGGTCTGCATGTACTTGCGCTCAGTAGAGAACGGCACCTGATCGGTGATGGCGGCCTCGGCACGCAGTTGCCGGTAGTCGACACCCTGCTCCTGCAGGTAGCGCAGCAGGGCCACCTCGGTGGGGTTGCCCACGCCCTGCTGGCCGTCGAGTTCAGCCGTGCTGTTCAGGGCAATGGCGTGGAAAAGGAGGGAGGAGGGAGGAAGGAGGAGGGAGGAAGGAGGAGTGTGAATAGTTGAGATGTGCGCCACCCGCATCACGTTCTGCGTCAGCGTGCCGGTCTTGTCGGTACAGATGACGGAGACGGCGCCCATCGTCTCGGTGGCCGAGAGCTTGCGCACCAGGATATTAGACTTGAGCATGCGGCGCATGTTGAGCGCCAGGGCCAGTGTGACCGCCATAGGCAGACCCTCGGGGACGGCCATCACGATGAGCGTGACGGCCATCATGAAGTACTGCAGCACCACCTCGAGCATGCCCACGTAGTTGTCTGTATGCCAGAGGGGGCTGGTCAGCACGTCGTGAATCAGGAAACTGAAGAAGGCGGCAAACGACAACACCGACCCCACCTTGCTGATGAGCTGTGCCAGACGGTCGAGCTGCTGGTTGAGCGGCGTCTTCACGCCGGTCAGCTCCGTGGCCTGACGGGCTACACGCCCTATCTCCGTGGCGTCGCCGACAGCCGTCACGACGCAGGTGGCCGTGCCGCTCATCACCATCGACGAGCGCAGCACGACGTTCGGCGGATAGGCCTGGGCGTGGCCGTCGGCAGCGGTCGCCTGTGCATTCTTCTCAGCCACGGGCTCGCCCGTCAGCGACGACTCATCGACCTGCAGGCTGTTCGACAGCAGCAGACGGCCGTCGGCAGGCACCTCGTCGCCCGTCTCGAGCAGCACGATGTCGCCCACGACGACCTCGCGGCGCGCTATCTGGCTGACGTGGCCGTCGCGGCGCACCTTGACGGGCTGCTCCTCGCCCAAGGCCGTGAGCACATCGAAGCGTCGCACGGCGTCGCGCTCGAAGTAGAATCCCACGGTGGTAGCGAAAAAGATGGCCAGAATGATGCCGATGGTCTCGATGAAGTCGCCGCTCACAAAGGCCAATGCCAGCGAGAGGAAGGCGGCCACCAGCAGGATACGCACAATGGGGTCCTGGTACTTCTCGACATAGAGCTGCCACAGCGAGCGGCGGCGCGGCGGCGTCAGTACGTTCTCGCCGTACTGTTGCCGGCGCGCTGCTATCTCAGTCGTGCTGAGGCCAGACAGGTGATTGGTCGTTTCTTCGGGGGGCATGGTTGTTTTGGGGGAGATAAGGGGAGTTAGGGGGAGTTAAGGGGAGTTAGGGGACTATAGTTTTGAGCATTGAAGGGACGATGGTTCTGAGCATTGAAGTAACGTCCCTTAACTCCCCTTTAACTCCCCTTTAACTCCTCCTAACTCCCCAAGAAATTAGTCACAGATGAGGCACTCGCCCGTCATGTCCTTCGGCTGCTCCAGTCCCATGATGTGCAGGATAGAGGGAGCCACGTCGGCCAGGCGACCGTCCTTCACCGTTGCCGAGTTGTTGTCGGTGACATAGATGAAGGGCACGGGGTTCAGCGAGTGGGCCGTGTTGGGCGTGCCGTCGGGGTTGATGGCGTTGTCAGCATTGCCGTGGTCGGCAATGATGATGGCCTCGTAGCCGTTCTTCTTGGCAGCCTCGATGACGGCCTCCACACATTTGTCGACGGCCCAGACGGCCTTGGCAATGGCGTTGTAGACGCCGGTGTGACCCACCATGTCGCCATTGGCGAAGTTCACCACGATGAAGTCGTACT